>JARIET010000094.1 GCA_031127185.1 Gemmatimonadota bacterium
ACCATCACCTGAATGAGCTTGGCCTGTTTGTCGATCTCAGCGCTTGCTTCGGCCTTCAGCTTCTCGAGCTGCGGAGAGGCGGAGTACTTGAACTTGAGGGAATCGGCCCAGTTGGCGCCGCCACCGCGGCCCTGGGCCGAAAGGGCGAGGGGGGCGAACAGCGCGAGGGCGATTAACAGACGAAGGCTACGGGACATGACGGTGCTCCGAATGGGAAGCGGGTATGTCAAAACTATCGATCATTCAACCAGTTGGCGATTACCCGGAATATCGGATCGCGTCAGGGCGTAGTCTTGCGTGGCGCGGGTTCGACCGAGCCGCCCATCCGCCTGATCCGCTCCTCCGCCTCTGTCACCCACGGCTTGGCGCGGGGGCTGGGTTTGTCATACGTCGCCAGAAAAAGCTTCGCCTCTGCGACAGCCCGTGTGGGATCGCCCATGGCCTCGGCGATTCGGGACCGTTGCAGGTTGGCCGCGCCAGAAATTGGGAACGCGGCAAGAGCCGTGCTGGTAATAACCGTCCCTTGTGTGAAGCGGATCAAGGAGTCCGCGAGGGCCGGTTTTCCATGATCGGTGAGCCACTGCGACGCCATGAGCCGGTTGGCGGCAAATGCCCCCCAGACCTTGGGCGCGCTGTCGGCGTGCACACGCTCAATTGCCGCCAGCGAATCGGCGGCGGCGGCGGTGTTTCCGCCAAACCCGAGCCCAAGTGCCCGGATGGAGCGCAATGCGATCCGTGCACCGGCGGTGGTGTCTGTGCGAAGCGAGTTCGTCTGCTCGCGCACGAGCGCGGAATCGCCGCGAAGGAGTCCGTTGACGGCAGCGATCCAGCGAAGTTCGGCGCGGGCACGGTTGCCGAGGGCTGGATTGTTCAGGGAAGCAATGGCCGCCGCGGCCGTTGCCGGCTCTGCGTCCCGCAACCCCTGCAACTCCAGGAGCACCATAACCGGTGGAATCCCCGGCTCAACTAACGCACGGATTTCGGCAGGCATGGTTCCCAGACTGGCCGTGATGGCGCCCAATTGCGACACATCGCCACGGCTAAAGGCATTAAAACGCTCCGTCAACAATGGGTCGAAGCCGAGTCGGGTCCGGCCGGTCTGCGCGATCCGCGCGATCCGCGCGGAGAGTTCATCAACGTCGGCCGCGATCGTTGGGTCGCGACCCACCATGGCTGGGTGGACATTTGGCGCGAACATCGCGATGGAGTCGGCGGAGACCACGCTCAGCAGGGAATCTGCCATCACCTTGCGCTGCGCGCGGTCGGCCACAGCGTAGCGTGCGGATACGACCATGCTCCTGGTGGTGGCACCGTAGGTCTGGCCGTCCGAACGGCCCAGGGAATCGAGGCGACTCGCCGCGTCAGCAAGACACTCCGCATCGCCAATTGAGCTGCAGACGAAGATCAAGTGTTCCCATGCGTTGAGGTCGGTAGGCGTAAGTGCCCCGACGCGTCGCCACGGCTCGAGCGCCTCTCGGGGGTGATAGCCCAAGCGCATGGCGTGATGCGTGAATTGATCGGCGAGGTACATCTGGCCTTCGACAAACGACGGGTACTGATCGCGAAGTTCCGCGAGCCTACTTAGCCGACGGGCAAATGATGGCTCCCGAAACACCACATCGACTAATAGTCGTTCTGGAACCGGAATGTCATCGATATGCCGACGGAGTCGGCTGGTCACCGAAGTGTCGAATGGTAACGCCAGCCATGCCCGCGAGATCCAGTATCGATAGTGGGCAAACCAGAAGGTCGTGTCTGCGGCGACCGCTTTGAGGTAGTGAACTGCGGCCTGTTCCTGGAGCGCACGCCCAAACAGGCGCTCACCCTCCAGGAATTCGCGCAGCGCAACAGGCGACCGTGTGGTGATCGTCGAAACGTTCGGTGTGGGCGCCTTGCCCGCAGCCCATACCGCCCGCAACAGCGCCCACGACAATGAGTCCGTGAGTGCCGCGATGCTATCCACGTGTGCTGACGCCGTGACTCGGACGGTCGGCTCGGTGGCGTTCGTCACGTCGTAGAGTGCAGCGTCAGCACGGACTGTTGTGCCTGCACGGGTCAGGGTGCCGTGTACCGCGCTCCGCGCGCCGAGTTTTTGCGCGATGGTCACGGCGTGCTGAACGGACAGTAGCGGCCCCTGCTGGCGCGCGTGGCTCAGCACAGCCGTACCGTCAGCAACGCGAATCGCCCCCACGCCATCCAGACTGGCACTGATCAGCGTCACAAGATTCTGGCCGATCCGCGTGAGCAGGGTGTCGCCATCGACCGCAGAAAACGGCGTGATCGCGATCGATTGTGCGCTGGCGATGACCGGTGCGCGTCTGGCGTACCACGTTGCCACGGCGCCGATGGCGAACACGGCCAGAGCGCCGGCGAATACCAAACGGGGAATGGGGCGCCGATTCGATGCTGCCGGTATCGCTGATGCAATGCTGGCCTGTGTTCCCCCCGGCGTCGTCACAATGTCCAGCGCGGACATCATCTCCGCAGCGCTCTGCGGTCGTTGCTCGGGATCCTTGCTGAGTGCGCGCATCACCATATCAGCCAACGCGTCGGGCACATCACTCCGGCGTTGCTTGATTGGCGTTGGCGTGTCCGCGAGGTGCGACTTGAGCAGCTGCGAGGGTGTGCCTACAAACGGCGGTGCGCCCGTCAGCATTTCGTAGGCGACCACAGCCACGGCGTAGAGATCCGCGCGATGATCCGTGTTTGGGTCGGCCGCTGCCTGCTCGGGCGCCATATATGCCGGCGTCCCGAGCGCGATGCCGGCCGACGTAAGTCCGCCCGCGGCTGCACTCGAATCCTGCAACGCTTTGGACACGCCGAAGTCGGCGACAACAGCGTGGCCTGCGCCGATCAGGATATTGTCGGGCTTGATGTCGCGGTGGATCACGCCATGCGAGTGCGCAAACGCCAGGGCGTCGAGCGTCTCGCGCAGAATGCGGATGGTGTCGCCCACCGGCATCGGGCCCTCGCGAGCCAACCGCGCGCGCAGCGGCTCACCAGAAATGAAGGGCATGATGTAGTAGAGCGCACCCTCGGCATCACCCGCGGCGAGCAGCGGCACGACGTGCGGATGCTGCAGCTTGGCGACCAACTGGATCTCGCGCCGAAAGCGGTCGGCGCTCACGCCAGCCGACATTTCCTGCGAGAGCACCTTCACGACCACCTGCCGTGCGAGCGCCAGGTCCGTGGCGAGAAAGACCTGCGACATTCCGCCGCCGCCCAATTCGCGGTCTATCCGATAGCCTGTGCCGAGTGTGCGCTGGAGGGCGCTGCGCAGCTGAGGAGTCACTTCTAATGGAGTGGGCAGGGGACCCGTGAAGCTACGATTTAGCCCCGGCCCGCACCAGCTTGCGCGCGATGAAGTAGATCGGCAGGCTCGCGGCCAGGATATACGTGGACCGCATCGCGTTGACCGTATCGGTCATGTAGCTCCCCACGATGAACGCGATCGCGCCCACGAGGACAATCGCCGGGACCACGGGGTAGCCCCACGCCTTGTACGGACGCGGGGTGGCCGGCTCCCGCGCTCGGAGGACGAAGAGTGAGGTAAAGGTCACAGCGTATTGCAGCACGTAGAAGAACGCCGCAAGCGCGACCACCGTGCCAAACGAGCCAGTCGCAATGAGGGCGATGGCGACCATGGCGCTCAGCGCGAGCGAGTAGGTGGGCGATCCGCCGGCATTCACCGTGGCCATTCGAGACGGCATTAGTCCGTCTGTGGCCATTGCGTGCGGCACGCGCGACGACTGGAGGATGTAGCTGCTGAGCGCGCCGAGGAGACTCAGTACCATCACGATACTGACGATGCGTTCGCCGGTGGCGCCAAATACAGCCTTAGCGGCCGCAGCGGCCGCGAACTTCTCGCCGGCAAGCCCCGAGATGCCAAGCGCATACAGGAAGGCGCCGGTGAGGATGAGATAGACGAGCGTCACCGTGATGACGCCGCCCGCCATGGCCCTCGGTACTTCGCGCACCGGGTCCTTCACTTCGCCGCCGAAATACACGAGGCCATTCCAGCCGTCGTACGTATAAAGCACGCTTTGGAATGAGAGGATGAGCGCGCTGAAGAACGCAAATCCGGAAGGGAAGGCGACCGGCGTTGGCTCTGCTGGATTCGCGGCGGCGCGAGGCGCCGTGAAGCATGCGACCGCAACCGCGATCAGCGCGAGCGTCTTGAGGAGGCTCAGGATCTGCTGTGTTTTGTCGCTCGTTTTCACCCCGATCCAGTGGACGCCAACAAACGCCAGGGAGACCGCAATCGCAACTCCTTTTTGCGCGCTCGCAAGCGCCGGAATCAACTGACCGAGTAGTTCGGCGATCGCGATCGAACCCGCGGCGCACGAAGCGCAGACGGAAATCCAGTCTGTGTAGCCGATGACGAATCCGGGATACTCGCCGAGCGCGCGTCGCGCAAAGACGTACTGCCCTCCCGACTTCGGAATGAGCACGGCAAGCTCGGCCATCGTCATGGCCCCGCCAAGTGCGTAGAGGCCACCGGCGAACCACACGAGTAGAAAGACCGCGGGATTCGGGAGCGCAGCCGCAACGTCGCCTGGCGTGCGGAGGATTCCCGAGCCGATTGTCCCGCCAACAATGATGGCGAGGCCGAAAGCGACACCGAAGACTTTGCGGAGGCCGCCCTTCGGCGCCGCTACTCTTGCGGCCTTGCCGGGATCTGTCACCGGTATGTCGTGGTTGTCAGGTTCGCGGGCATCGGGCGAAGGTACGGTGACCGTCAGATTCGTGCGAGCGCCTTAGATCAGATCAGGGCACTGCGCCCGCTGTTCCGGCGCGTCGCGGATCGGCGCCCGCAGTGACGCGCCGCCCGTCGATGGCAATTGCCGCGCCGTACCCTTCGCGCAGCTCGCCCTTGAATGAGACGAAGTCGAAGGTGTAGCCCATCTCGCGCATGCGCTTGAGCACGTCGGGGGAGAAGCCGTCCTCGATCTGGATAGCGACGGGGCCTGATGCGCCACCGCGGCCAGCGGCAGCGGGAGGCGCGCCTCGGCCACCGGCGCCACGACCACCCACACCTCCGGTCGCACCGGGTTCTGCGGTGAACAGAGGCGCCTCGGTTGGATTGAAGGCACCGCCACCACCTCGACCGCCGGGAAGGAACCGCGGCAGTTCGAGCGCTTCCTGCGGATCGAGGCCGAAGTCCATCAGTCCGATCAAAGCCTGATACACGGCAGAAGTAATCCACGCATTCCCGGCCGCCCCCACGGCGAACACCGGCCGTTTGCCGCGCATCACCACGGTCGGCGCGAGCGTACTGCCGTGCCGAGCAAAGGGAAGTCGCGCGCCGTATGCGCTCGGATCGGTGCCGTAGGAGAGCAGTTTGTCGTTGTAAAGAAATCCAAGACCGGGGCTGACGTAGAAGTTGCCACCCCAGGTGCCAAGGGTTTGCGTCACGGACACGGCATTCCCCTGATTGTCGGCAACCACGAACGCCGTGGTACCCGCTGCGTGACAGAAGCTGACTTCAACAGCGTGATCTTCCCCGCAGCCAAGCTCGGCAGACTCCGTGATCTTGTCGAGGGTCGGTCGAACGCTCGAACCGAGTTCGAACGCGTCGCCTGAGTCGTCTGCGCGCGGAGCCGGCGCGCAGCCAAGTGTGTCGGCGCGCAAATCAGTAGCGCGCACCACGCGATCGGCGCGGAAGCAGCTCCAGCGCACCTTGGCCGAGTCCTTGCTGATCATGGAGGTGATGTTCACCGGCCAGAACGCTGGGTCGGCGACCTGACCGCGCGGCACCATCGTCCACGAGGCGAGGGCAGCGTGCAGCGTCCGCGCATCGTCGGTGTAGGGCCGCATCGTCCCGAACTGCTCGAGCAGGTTGAACTTGCCGACGAGATCTGCGCCGCCGGAAACCGGTGGCGCGCTCGACCAGAGCGTGTATCCGCGATACATCCCGCGCACCGGCTCGCGATCAGCGGCAAAGAATCGCGAAAGATCAGTGAGCTTCATGGCGTTGCCGCCCTTGCGCATGTCATCCACGAGCCGCTGTGCCACCGCGCCGCGGTAAAACCCGTCCGCCCCACGCTCGGCGATCTGTTCCAGAACCCAGGCGAGATCGGGATTCTTCACCGTGTCTCCCGCCACGAGCGGCTTGCCGTCGCGGAAGAAGAGCTTGCGGCTGCCTTCGTATTTCACAAAGTGTTCGCGCTCGGTGGAGAGCGTGGTCGCGAGACCGTCGCTTACGATGTATCCGTTCTTCGCTGCGCGAATGGCCGGAGCGACGATGTCCTTCCACGTCACCTTACCCGAACCATATTGCCTGAACGCGCTATACATCCCGGCCACGGTGCCGGGCACATTGGCGAGCACGGGGCCATCGCTCGGGTAGCGGCCGTTCACCAGCAAGGACGTGTTACCGAGTCCCGCGTCCTCCGGGACGCGTGTCATGAAGTCAATCAGTGCGGGCTTCTCAAGTCGCTGGAGCGCGATCACCATCTGTCCGTAACCGCCCACGCCGCTCGCATCGGGTTCCACCACGCCGAGTGTAAAACTCACGGCCGCGGCGGCGTCGACGGCGTTGCCGCCGGCGCGGAAGATCTCGAGGCCGGCCTCAGTGGCCACAGGATGCGCGCTGGAGACCGCGGCGCGCCCTGTGGCCGGTTCGCGGAGCGGCGGACGCTCCTTGAGCATTCTGTGAATCACGCGCTGGAGTTCGTCATCGTCCTTGGCCGAGGCGGCCTGTGTGCGGTACTTGTCGCGGACTGACTCCCACTTGGCGCGCCGTTGCGCTGCAGTCGCGTCGGCGAGATAGAGATTGGTTGAACGCTGCCACACCTGATCAAGAACGTCAGCGTTGCGGGTCGGGAGGTCTCGCGGGGCTGTGACCTCAGCGACGCGGCGGTCCGCGTCGGGCGCAACTGGCGCGGCGACTAGCGCGAGGGTGGCGCGCGTACCAAACGGGTCGCGTACGGCACGATCTCCGAGGCGTGCCGGATCGCCGTTATACCCTGGGCCGCCTTCATCGAACTCCGCAACTGCGAGCGTCTTGCCATCGGGGGACCAGGCGAGATCGCCGCGGTGCGAGCCGACGAAGTTCACGTAACTCGCGTTCGCTGCTGCCACATACACCCCCGCGCGGCCACCGACGCCAGTCGTGGAAAAGGCAATGCGACTGCCGTCAGGCGCCCAGGCGAGTTTCTCGGGCGAGCGATCGCCACTCACGATTCCATCACGCCCGTTGGCAAGCGTGCGCACAAGCAATCGACGCCCGGTCTCAAACACCTGGATGTAAGCCACATGGTTGCCATCGGGAGAGAACGCTGGCGCGAGCTCCGCCTGCTCTCGATTCGTGAGCCTGCGCTCGGTGCCGTCGGCATTGCGAATCCAGACGCGCGCCGCGCCGCCAAAACCGCGCACGAACGCAATGCTACCATCCGCCGCAACGCTCGGTGCGCTGTCATCTTCGCGCGAGTTCGTCAGGCGTGTCACCGGCTCTGACCCGGCGCCGAACTCGATTTGCCAGAGCGAAAATGCGCCACCACGATTGGACGAGAAGACGATAGACCGGCCGTTGCGGGCCCATGCAGGGTCTCGATCCCAGGCTGCGCCAGTGGTGACGCGCCGCCAGCTGCCGCCGCCCGGCGACTCCTGGATGTAGAGATCGCCATCTATAGATACGGCAAGTCGGCCGTCGGCCGAGTAGGCAGGGGCACGCGATCCGTCGAGGGGAGCCGGATTCTGCGGCAATCCGATGGCGATGAGCAGCGCGGCAGCGAAGAGCTTCACGAGAATTCTCCGATCAGACGGATTTCAATATCCCAAAAATGTCTTCCGACAGAAATGTCGGAGATACCTACTCCAAAGCGCATCCTAGCGAACGATCTCCATCTTCGAGATGGTGTCACCCTCGAGGATGCCGTCCACCACGTTGATGCCCTCAACGACTTCGGCGAAGACCGTGTAGTCGCGGTTGAGGCGGAAGTTGTCGATGAGGTTGAAGAACCACTGCGCGTCGCCGGTGTCGTGGCCGCGCGTGCTCATGCCAATCGTACCGCGAGCGTGCGGTACATTGCCCAGTTCGTCGCGATAGAACCGCGGATAGCCGACGTACTCGCTGCCGCCACCGCCACCCTGGACCACAAAGTTGTGCTCCACGCGATGCCAGGGGCGCCCGTCGTAGTAGCCACGGCGGGCAAGGTCGAGCACCCGGCCTGCCATCACCGGCGCGATGTCGCCGCGGAGCTTCACGAGAATCACACCACCGCCGCTGGCATCGGCCATTGTGACCTTGAGGCGAACATCAGCGCCCAGCGCGAGTGACACAGCGTCGGGGGGCAGTGCGATGCGCAGCTTGGTGCAGTTCGCCGCGGCGCGCGCTTGGCCAAGCTTCCGACCGATGGCTGCAACAGAGTCGGCGATCACACAATCAAAGTCTGCAGCGAGCGGTGCAATTCGAGCCCAATCCTGAGGCGTTGCCGTTCGCGAGATGAGATCCACGAGCGCGCTGCGTGCATCGCGTGAGGTCTCGCTCGAGTCGCGCCGCAGCCGGATGGCATTCGTGATGGCAGCAGAGAGAACAGCACTGGTGTTCGGCGCCGTCGCGAGCGCGCGAGCCGCTGCACGAACCGCCTGATAGCCCTGCGCGCCGAGTGCGTCGATCAGTGCGTTGTCTGCCGCGCGCGGGGCGATTCGGGCGAGTGCCGAGATCGCGGCTTCCTTGACGTTGTCGTTCATGTCGCGCGCCAGGCGTACGAGCGTTGCAGTGTCGGCGAGCAGTGCGGCGGCCTGCGCGGTGTAGGCGCGAACCTGCGGAATGGGACTCGTGGCGAAGCGCGGCATCTCGCGCCGCATGTCTTCCTTCGCGGCGGTGCGCGACAGCGCCACGTATGCGTGAGCGGGGAGGTGCCAGCTCGGTGCGTTGGGTTGGCGATTCGCGGCGGTGGGGAGTGTCGGCAGCCAGGACTTGAGGACGCGAATGATTGCGGTGTCGCTGGCGCAGGCCGAGTTGACGAGATCAGCGGCGCGCACCTTCACCTGTGTTGCCGCGTCGTTCACGCCGGCGAGGAGTTGTTCGCATGTGCTGCGCGCCGTGAGTTCGCGGAAACGAAGGCGCCAGGCGGGTTCGGCGCCGTGGGAGGTTGGAGCCGGCAGCGCGGGGAGCGAATCGCGACGGGCGAAGAGCGGATCGCGTGAACGCCAGAGCCCGCGCTGCGCGATGGTGCGAATGCGGGCATCCGCGTGGCGGGTGCCGTCGGCGTACGCGGCTGCCGAGGTGTCGCGGTTCTCCTCGGCGAGGAGAAGCCGCGCGACGAGGGCGGTGTCGGCCCGAGTGAGCTGCTGGGCGGGGAGGTCGGAGAGAGCGGGGG
>JARIET010000095.1 GCA_031127185.1 Gemmatimonadota bacterium
ATCGGGTGAAGCGCGCATACGGGCGAGACAGTGAAGTCATCTACCCGCCGGTTGATACGGACTTCTTCACTCCAGGGAACGGCAAAAGCGAGTTGACGGCTGACGGTTCACGGTTGACGGTGGACGGGTACTACGTCGCGGCGTCGAGGTTCGTGCCCTACAAGCGAGTCGATTTGATAGTGCGGGCGTTTGCGGCAAGTGGTCGCCGGCTGGTTGTGATCGGCGACGGGCCCGACGCGGACAAAGTCCATGCGGCCGCCGGTGGCGCGCCGAATGTCACGTTCGCGGGTCATGCCGACCGCGAAACGCTGCGCGAGTATCTACGCGGTGCCCGCGCCTTCGTCTTCGCCGCCGAAGAGGACTTCGGCATTGCTCCCGTCGAAGCACAGGCCTGCGGTACTCCGGTGATTGCTTACGGAAAGGGCGGAGCACTCGAGACGGTTGTGCCACTCGGCTCGGCGGGTGCTACTGGGCTCTTTTTTGACGAGCAGACGGTTGAATCGCTGAACGCGGCTGTCGCGCGATTTGAGACCGAGAGCGGCGCCATCACGGCCGACCCGTGCGTAGGCCAAGCGGCGAAGTTTGCAAACTCGCGGTTTCGTGCCGAGTTCTCCGCCTGGGTTCGCCGCGAAGCAAGGATTTGATGGGCGTGCAGCGGAAGCGCCGTTACTGAACGGTCGTCGCTGTTAGTACCGGTCGACATGCACATGACTCCGGCTCGCGAGCGCGCAATCGTCCACCGTCTCGAGGAAGGTGCGCGAGAAATGGGCGTCTTGCTCATGGTATTCGCGCCCCTCGACTACGCGTTCGCCAACTCATCTGAACACGCGAGTGTGGTGGTATTGTTTTTCGGAGCAGGGTTGGTAGTGTTCTCTGCAGCGGTCATCTCAGAAATCAGGAGGGGCAGTGTCGATTGAGTTCATTTTTGTGCTTACCGCTCCTGGTATTATTTTCATAACGGCCCTGTGGATCCTCCATCGCCGGGCGGATCGCCGTCGCGAAAAGGAAAAGAAGCCCGCTCAGTAGCTCGGTGTAGCTTTCCCGGATGGCCCGCAGCAAGCGCACCGGCGATTCCGCACAGCCTTCAGTCTTTGAACCTCTCGCGGGCCGCGCCCCCCTGGCGGCACGAATGCGCCCGCGCACGCTCGCCGAAGTTGCGGGCCAACAGCACCTCCTGGCCCCGGGGCGTGCGCTCCGCGAATCCATAGAATCCGGCGATACGGGCTCCATTCTCTTCTGGGGTCCGCCGGGCACGGGCAAGACCACCATCGCCCGCCTCATTGCCCAGCACGTCAAAGGCGAGTTTGTCCCATTCTCGGCAGTCACCGAGGGCATACCGCGTCTGCGGGAGATCGTGTCGGCGGCAGAATCGCGGATGGTTCTCGGAACGAGAACCATCCTCTTCATGGACGAGATCCATCGCTTTAATCGCGCCCAACAGGACGCCCTGTTGCCCCACGTCGAGTCCGGCGCCCTCACGCTCGTCGGCGCTACCACAGAGAACCCCAGCTTCGAAATCAACGGCGCGCTCCTCTCCCGAATGCGCGTCTATGTGCTTGAGTCGCTCTCGGCCGACGACATCGTCGGCCTTCTCCAGCGTGCCGCCGCGGACACGGAGCGCGGGCTCGGCGGCATCGATCTCACGGCGGACGCCCTCAACGCAATAGCCACCGAGTCCGATGGTGATGCCCGCCGTGCGCTCACGATTCTCGAGGCGGCGGCCAATCTTGCGGCGGGCAAGGCGGTGACACCGGAGGTCGTGAAGGAGGCTGCCCAGCTCCGCTTTGCCCGCTACGACAAGAGCGGGGAGGAACACTTCAACCTCATCAGTGCCTACCACAAGGCGCTTAGAGGGAGCGACGCCGACGGCTCGCTCTACTGGCTTGCGCGTATTCTGCAGGGCGGGGAGGACCCGCTCTATGTGCTCCGCCGCATGGTGCGCTTTGCCACGGAGGATGTCGGGCTCGCGGACCCGCGCGCTCTCGAAGTCACGATTGCGGCGCGCGACGCGTACCAGCAGCTGGGCTCGCCCGAAGGGGAGTTGGCAATCGCCGAGGCGTGTGTGTATCTCGCCACGGCCCCCAAGAGCAACCGCGTGTACGAGGCCTGGAAGCGAGCGAGCGCGGCAGCTGCGGCGACCCCAGCGGCGCCGGTTCCCAAGCACATCCGCAACGCCCCCACAGCGCTGATGAAGGAGCTCGACTACGGCAAGGGGTATGAGTACGCCCACAACGTGCCCGAGGCCTACATACCGCAGGAGTACCTGCCGGACGAGGTGCGCAACGAAGGCGTAGCGGCGTTCTACGAACCGAGCGCCTTTGGGTTTGAGAAGGACATTGCGAAGCGGATGGCCTGGTGGGCCGAGCTCAGGGCCAGGTCCGAACGTGCCAGCCCGGGGTGATTCAGGCCGCCTTGCTCCAGTCCTGCACGGCGAGCCCCGGCACTCGGCGAAAGTGCGACGCATTCATGGTTGCCACCGCCGCGTCCAGGTCCAGTGCGTGTGCGGCGATCAGCTCGTCGATATCGCCGATCAATGCCCCCGCGCGCCGCAGGTGCGCCCGAATTCGCCCACGGGCTTCGGCGGCGCCAAATCCGAAGTCGCGTCGTTCCAGCGAACCAGCCAGGCGCTCATAGCGCGCGCGCTGTCGGCGCGCCCCCGGGGCAAGTGCAAACCCCTCGGCCAGTTCACCGGCGACGATTGCCGACAGGAACAGCTGGTCATTCGCAGCGGTGGTGCTCAAGCGCTCCGACGGTACCTCTGCTCCACGCAGCAGTGCGATCACAACGCTCGTGTCAAGCAAAATCCGGGTCACCAGTCGAACTTCCGTATCTGCTTGGGCCGCGCGCGGTTCTCGCGGTATATGCGGTCAAGGAGATCTCCCGTCTCTTGGTCGAGCGGCACAAGCTCACGGGCAAGACGGGTCCATCGGCTTTCGACCGGGGTGAGGATGACCGCGTCGCCGCGGCGCTCGATGTTCACCTCGTTGCCGGCAAACCGGAACTCCTTGGGCAGCCGAACGGCCTGGCTGCGACCATTGGCGAAGAGCTTGGCACGTTTTGACATGCCGGAAAGTTGCGTGGTATATATCATGGAGTCAATGGTATCTATCGCCGGCGCGTGCGGTATACAAGGGCATGCACGAGTGCATACCCCTTCATCGATCCTCCCGCCCCAGCACCGCCTCAAAAAACCCGGACAGGTCAATCACCATCGGCTCGCTGGCAGCCGCCGGGTGCCACACCAACCGTCCTCGCTCGGGCACGTCCGCAGATCCGGGACGAATCACGTGCACCACGCGCTCACGGAAGTCCACAATCCAGGTCAGCGGAATCCCCTCGCGGCGGTACAGCTCGCGCTTCCAGCGCAGATCGTGCGTGCGGGTCGAGCGCGAAAGCACTTCCACCACGAGCAGCGGTCGGGGCGCAGTGGCCCAGGTAAGCGACTCGGGGATGGGTGGAAACACCGGCACCACAGAAAGGTCCGGGTCCACTCTGTTCGCGTCGTCGAACCGCAGGTCGTTGCGCGGAAATGCCTGACCGAGTCGATTGGCCCGGCAATACGCGCGCACGCGCTCAGCGAGTTCCAGCAGCACCGCCTCGTGCGCGAGCGACGGCGCCGGGCTCACCAGCAGTTGCCCGTCCACAACTTCGTACTTGTTGCCGTCGTCGGGCAGCAGGTCGAGGTCGTCTGAGGTCCACGGCATTGTCTGGGCGGCCATTGGCATACGCTACGCTCGGCAGAATGGGAAAAGCAATGGGGCGGAAGGTTGGGCTGGCAGGTATCCATGCGGGCAACATTGCTCGCAGTGGGGTACAATCCATCACCAAATCCCATGCGTACCCAATCGTTCTATTTCATCGCCGCAGCGGTCATTACCGCCTCCGGCTGCGGCGGCTTCGCCCGACAGGCCTTTCGCACGCCCACCGTGGAACTGCGCGACGTGCGACTCAAGTCCCTCGGCCTGGAAGGCGGCTCAGTGGACCTGATCCTGAACGTGAACAATCCGAATGAGTATCGGATCGACGTCACGCGGCTCACCTACACGTTGATCGCCGACACATCGCAGATTGCCACCGGCTTCGTGACCAAGCGCGTCACGCTGGAGAGCAAGGCCATGAACGATGTGTCGCTGCCGGTGAGTTTCGGCATCAAGGAACTGATGGGCGCGGCCGAAACGCTGCTTCGGAAGGGCGGGGTGGACTACACCGTGCGTGGCGAGGTGACGGTGGACTCGCCCTTTGGCAGCATCACCAAGCCCTACGAGGGCAGGGCACGGCTGGACAATGGGGTGCTGATTCCGCGATAGCGCGGGTGGTTAGCCCCGAGCGCTACTCCGCGCGCGTCCGGCGACCGCCGTGCCTGCGCGCGCGGCGGATTTCGGCCAGTTCAGCGTCGGCGTCGCCCGCAGGGCGCGGTGGCACTTGTGAAACCAGCTCGTCGAATGCGGCCAGCATACGGGTCCGTTCGGCCTCACTGATCCGATTGTAGGAGCCTGAGTCTGGAACGACATTCTCGTTTCGCATACGGAAGTGTAGCGGCGCCGGGCTCAGCCGCTCACGTGGGTTCACGCTCGTGCCAGCAGCTCCCTGACGTCCACGACCAGCAGCGACTCCGCGCCCGGTGCAGACCACTCCAGCCGTTCCTGCACCAGGACCACATCCTGGCCGGGCCGGCAGCGGTGGATCACGCGTGCGTCGCGGTCCACGAGCCATACCTCAGGAATGCCGAGCCGGTCGCGGTACGCGCCGAGCTTGATGCCAAAATCACGGCGTCGCGTTGACGGCGACAGGACCTCAATCACGAGAAGCGGGCGGGGTAGCTCGATCCAGTCCTGGTCACGATAGACGCCAGGAACGACCATCAGGTCGGGCTGAAGCTCACTGTCGCCAAAGGGAATCGCACCTGGGCCCGCGACGGTAATCGAGCCTGCCGCGCGCGCGTACGCCTCCAAACTGAAGAGCAGGTCTTTGGCCACCCGTTGATGGCCGTACGCCGCCTGGGGAGTCACGAGCAGGCGCCCGTCGAGAACTTCGTAGCGGTTCCCGTCGTCGGGAAGCCGGGCGAGATCGGCGCGCGTCCAGGGCCGGGTTGCGACTGCCATGACCATACGGTACGCTCGGCGTGGGTGGAGGAACAAGGGGCCATGCCGCACGGTAGCCGGAATGCGGCGCCAAACCGGCACCAAATTCACCCCATCAAACATTGCGAGACTGCGGGCAGAAGCGGCCCGTCCCCCCACGTCCCCCCACGTCCCCCCACGTCCCCCCACGTCCCGCAGTTCCCCGTTGCTCTCTCACGTCCAGTCGTTCCCCGTTTGCCCTAACCCGCCCCAAGCAACGCCTCCACGTCCACGACGAGCGGGTCTCGTGCGCCGGGCGCAGCCCAGCGAACGCTACGGTGTTCTACCCGGGGCGGCTCGCCGAACCGGCAGATGTGGATCGCCCGTTCTTCGCGGTCTACGAGCCAAACCTCGGGGACGCCGAGCTGCACGTGGTAGGCGCTGAGCTTGATGCCAAAATCACGGCGTCGCGTTGACGGCGACAGGACCTCAATCACGAGAAGAGTGCGGGGTAGCTCGATCCAGTCCTGGTCACGATAGACGCCAGGAACGACCATCAGGTCGGGCTGAAGCTCACTGTCGCCAAAGGGAATCGCGCCTGGGCCCGCGACGGTAATCGAGCCTGTCGCGCGCGCGTACGCATCCAAAGCGACGAGTAGATCCTTGGCAACTCGTTGATGGCCCTGCGCCGGCTGGGGAGTCACGAGCAGGCGCCCGTCGAGGACTTCGTAGCGGTTCCCGTCGTCGGGAAGCCGTGCGAGGTCGGCGCGCGTCCAGGGACGGGTTTCGACTGCCATGACCATAGGGTACGCTCGGCTGATAAGGGCGGGCAAGTGGATGTATCTTCGGAATGCGCTTCCCCTGTCGTCCCCACACGTCCCGTCGTTCCCCGTTGTTCCCCCGAAGCGGATCCATCCAATCGCCAAAGAACTAATCAACCTCACCCCCCCCGAAGAGCGCGCGATTCTAGTTGGCGCTCCGCTGAAGCGCTCCAACGATCGCCGGGCGGTGGACGAACATCTCGAGGAACTTGGCCGCCTCGCCGACACCGCCGGCGCCCGCGTTGTGGGCACGCTGACGCAGTCACTCGACCGTCCGGACGCCAGCACCTATATCGGGCGCGGCAAGGTCGAGGAACTCAAGGCGATGATGACCGAGCGCGAGGCGACGGTCGTGATTTTCGACGACGAGTTGACGCCGGCGCAGGGCAAGAATCTGGAAGGTGAACTCGGCAAGCGGGTGATTGATCGGGCCGAGTTGATTCTCGACATCTTCGCTCTTCGTGCGCGTAGCGCCGAGGCCAAGATGCAGGTGGAGCTGGCACAGCTGGAGTACTCGCTGCCGCGCCTGAGGAATCTCTGGACTCACCTTGAGAAGTTCCGTGGCGGTATCGGCGTACGCGGTCCTGGCGAAACGCAGCTGGAAACCGATCGACGCCTTGTGGGGCTGCGGATTACGGCGCTGAGACGGCGTCTCCAGGAGGTGGAGCGTTCTCGCGTTGAGCAGCGGAAGACGCGAAAAAAGGCGTTCCGCGTGTCGCTCGTCGGTTACACGAACGCCGGCAAGAGCTCAATCCTCAAGGCGCTGGCAGGTGGCGAAGTATTCGTGGAGGATCGCCTCTTTGCGACGCTCGACCCACTTACGCGGGATGTGACGCTGAGCGGCAAGGATGGAGGGCAGGCGAGCATCCTGTTGACCGACACCGTGGGATTCATCCGCAAGTTGCCGCACGACCTCGTCGCGAGTTTTCGGGCCACGCTCGAGGAAGTGCGCGAGGCCGATCTATTGCTGCACGTGATTGACGCGTCGAACCCGACCTGGGAAGAGCACCGACTCGTGGTGGATGCGGTGCTGGCCGATTTACGGGTTCACGACAAGCGAACGTTGCATGTATTCAACAAGACAGACCGGCTAGACGCAGCACACGCGCAGGCACTCGGTGAGCGGATGCAGAACCTGCTGCCCAACTCGGTGCTGGTGAGTGCGGTGGCCCCGGGCGGGCTGGAATCACTGCGTGCGGCGTTGATCACCGCGCTGCGGGCCAACAGACCAGTGATGCGGTTACGCGTGCCCGCCAGCGACGGGAAGTTGCTCGCAGAGATTCACCGAGACAGCGAAGTGGCGGAAGTGGCGAGCGATCCCGAGACGGGCGATTCGCTTCTCAGCGTCCGCGCGGACGACGCCGCGCGGCGCAGGTGGGAGCCGCTCGCGATCAGTTGACGCGGTAGCGTCAGTTGATGCCGAGGTGTTTCGGGTTCACGCTGATGGGCGACGGACGCGATCGCGGGTTCGTGCGCGCGTCCTCGAGCGAGAATTCCGGGACAATCTCCCGGATTGCAGCACGCAGCTGCTCAGGTGGCGTCACGTGGGTGGCCGCCAGCTGAATCAGCTTGTCCACGTGCTCGGTAAGAGAGTTGTCAATCGGTGTGCTCGCCGCGCGCAGCACCTTGGGGTGGTGAGTGGCGCGAACGTCTTCGCCGCCGAAGAGGACTTCTTCGTAAAGCTTTTCGCCGGGACGTACGCCGGTGAATGTGATTTCAACATCAACGCCTTCTTCGAGTCCGCTCAGGCGAATCAGATCGCGCGCCAGGTCCACTACCCTCACGGGCTCACCCATGTCGAGAACGAAGAGTTCTCCGCCTTGCCCGAGTGCCCCCGCCTGCAACACCAACTGGACCGCTTCAGGAATCGTCATGAAATAGCGCCGCATTTCCGGGTGCGTAACGGTGACTGGGCCGCCGGCGGCAATCTGTGCCATGAACGTCGGGATTACAGATCCACGCGACCCAAGAACATTTCCGAAACGGACTGAGACGAAGTTCCGCCCTTCGGCGCGCGCAGCATTCAGGACCAGAATTTCAGCGATCCGCTTTGTTGCGCCCATCACGGATGTCGGCCGAACTGCTTTGTCGGTTGAGATATTCACCAGGTGAGTAACGTCGGCGTCGAGCGATGCGTCCAGGACATTGCGCGTGCCCATGACGTTGTTCGTTACGGCCTCGACGACGTTCTCTTCCATCATCGGCACGTGCTTGTGAGCGGCCGCATGGAAGACGGCAAATGGGCGTGCCTGCGAGATCACGGCGCGCAGGCGGCCCGCGTTGCGAATGTCAGCCACAACGGGTTGAATCTCGAGGCCAGGGAACTTCGCCGTCAGTTCGCCGTGTATCTCGAATACCTGATTCTCGCTGTGGTCAAGTGCAATGAGACGCAACGGGTTCAATGCGGCGATCTGGCGGCAGAGCTCAGAGCCTATTGAACCACCGGCACCAGTCACGAGCACCACGCGATCTTTCGCAAGCGAGCCGATCGCAGCCAAGTCGGTTATGATCGGTTCGCGGCGGAGGAGGTCCTGAATCTCGACCTTGCGCAATGACTGGATCGAAACAGTTCCCTTCACCAGCTCGGCGACACCTGGGACAATCCGCGCATCGACTCCTGTGCCCTGGATGGACTGCATAATGGCTCGGACAAGCGGGCCCCGCACACCCGCGATCGCAATGATCACTTCATCGGCGTCGAGCTCCCGGACGTGTTTCCCGAGACTCGCGATGTTCCCGACGACCGGGACACCGCCGAGCATCTGGCCGATCTTATGCCGGTCATCGTCGACGAAGGCCACGGGATCCATCTGCAGTGCTCCGCGGCGGATTTCTCGCAGCACCCCCTGACCGACCTCGCCGGCTCCAGCGATGACCACTCGCTTGCGCGAGCCCGATCGTGGCGCCGAATGACGGGCCAGAAGTCGCGTGGCGACTCGAGGGGCCGCGAGGATGCCGAAAGCGTACACGGCATCGCTCAGGAGGAAACTGTAGGGGAGGCGTGTCGGCGAGAGCCCGAGCAGGGTAATCAGGACGCCTCCGGCCAGCATCGTCAGCACACCAGAAATCGCTCCCGCAAAGAGCAGGCGCTCCAGTTCAATCAGGCTGGCATAGCGCCAGAGGAACTTGTACAACCCGCTCGCGTACGCCACGGCGAGACGGATTGGCAACGCCAAGGCCAGGTAGACCAACATCGCGCGTTGGTAGTCAGCGGGCCAATTCGTCGTCTCCAGGCGCAGCGAGAAGAGCGCCAGCGGAAGCGACGCCATCAAGGCGATATCGAGAAGAAGGAAATGCCGGTTGCGCATCTGGTGGGGTGGGCCGAACCGTGCTGACAACAACCACCTAATAGTACCTTACGGGCCTCTGGGCCGGAATCTGATCTGCCGGGGGGCCGCCGACATCGCCCG
>JARIET010000096.1 GCA_031127185.1 Gemmatimonadota bacterium
ATCCCCAATTCAGTAAACGTCGGTTGGCGGCCGAGCATCGCAACGAGCTTGTCGAACTCTTCGGGCGTGAGTCCGTGTTCCGCCACGAGGGCGGGTGAAATGACCGGATCGTCGTGGCGTGGCGTCGCGGTCACTTCTTGCCCGGAAGCGCGCTGAGGAGGTCGTTGAACAGCGCGCCGAACCGGTTTTCACGGACCTTCTTGAGCATTTCGAGCTCGCCGGCATCGAGCCAGAGGCCGCCGCATTCGCTGCAAACGTCCACGGCCACGTGCTCACGCACGACTTCCTTCAAGTCGGCGCCGCACTTTGGGCACTTCATGAAATGGGTTCGGCGCTCAGCCTTGGCCCGGTCTTCGTCGAGCTTGGCCCGCAATTCCTTCACAAGCTCGGCGTCCTGGCGCAGGAAATATTCTTCTTCGTTGGAACTCGGCTTCTCAGTCATGGCAGTGTGTGAGGCGAAAGGTGTTGGTGCGTCGTGGAGCGATCAGGCGTTGACAGTGGCAAGGAGCGATTCGAACAGCACGCGGCCGTCGGACGACCGGAGGAGCGGCTCCATGGCGCGCTCCGGGTGCGGCATCAGGCCAACTACGTTACGGCCAGCATTGCAGACGCCGGCGACGTTGCGCATCGAGCCATTCGGATTGGCCGAGGCGGTGGCCTCACCGGCAGCATCCACGTAGCGGAAGATGACCTGCCCGGCGTCTTCCATCCGGTCGAGGTCATCCTCGCTCGCAGTGAAACGGCCCTCACCGTGGGCGATCGGCATCGTCAGGCATGCGCCCTTGGGGGCCGCCGACGTCATTGGTGTATCCGTGCGCTCTACCCGGATGGTCACAGGCATCGAGCGGTAGCCGCCGTTGTTGCGCAGGAGTGCGCCTGGAAGGAGGTGCGCCTCGCAGGCCACCTGAAAACCGTTGCAGATCCCGATCACGATGCCGCCCCGCTCTGCGTGGGCCGCGACTTCGCGCATGATGGGACTGAACCGGGCAATCGCGCCCGCCCGCAGGTAGTCGCCGTAGGCGAAGCCACCGGGGAGAATGATCACGTCGGATCCCTGCAGGTCGTGATCCTTGTGCCAGAGCATCACGGCCTGTTCGCGCAACTGCTCGACGATGGCGAGCCAGGCGTCTTCATCGCAGTTGCTGCCGGGAAAGCGGACAATGCCAACCTTCATGGTTGACTCATGCGGCCTCCACGCCAGCGATGACGAAATCTTCCGTCACAGGGTTGGCGAGCAGGCGGTCGCACATCGATTTCACGGCGGCCTTAGCCGCGTCGGCGGAGTCAGCGGAGGTGTCGATCACCAAGTGTCGGCCGACGTGCACGTCGGTAACCCCCGCGAATCCAAGCGTGCGGAGTGCGTCGCCAACGGCCTTTCCCTGGGGATCGAGGATGCCGCGGCGGGGGAGTACATGTACGGCAACACGAAACGTCATGTCGTGGATTCCGGTGGTGGAGTGGTGGAGCTGTTTGGCGGCCCGCCGCCGCGGTTGCGGCGCCGCCTGCGGCGCCGGCGCCGGGTGTGGGCCATCTCGGCCGCCGGGGCATCGTCGAGATCATCGCCATCGCCATCGCCCTCGATGTCGTCGATCGCGGTTGTCTCGTTCGTGAAGGCTTCCGCATCAACCGAGGCGTCGGCGTAGTGCATAGGGGACGGACGATCGAGGAGTCCGCGCACGGTCGCTGCTACGAGCCCATAGACCACGTACAACATGCCGACGGGGAAGAAGAACTCGCGGGGCAGGAAGATCAGGCCGAGTGCGAGCGCGACAAACAGGATGAGCCCGAGCACCCCTCGGAGCGTGCGAAGGCTGAACGTGGGCCAGGCGGGGTACGGAACTTCACTGATCATCAGCAAGGCCAATGCGGCCATCAGGTAGCGCAGCAGGATGTGCCACGGCAAGTCGCCGATCAGCGTCTGGTTGTAGAGCGGCGTCTGGCTGAACCAGTAGTACGATGCCAGCACGCCGCCAGCTGCCGGGCTGGGGAGGCCGTGGAAATAGGTCTTTGGGCGCCCGGCCTGCTCCACGTTGAAGCGCGCGAGCCGGATCACCGCGCAGGCCGTAAAGCCGAACACAAAGAGCCAGTCCCATCCTTCCTTGTGCAGGACGGCGAAGTACATGATCATGGCCGGCGCCAGGCCGAAAGAGATCGCGTCCACCAGGGCGTCGAGCTCTTCGCCGAATCGCGAGCCCGAGCCGGTCGCCCGCGCGACCCGGCCGTCGAGCGCGTCGCAGAGCGCGCCGATCATCACGTAGAGCACCGCGCGACCAAAGTCACCGCGGGCCGCGGCCACCAGCGCGAAAATCCCGAAGAAGAGATTCAGGAGCGTGACGCCGCTGGGCAGCATCACGATTGACGGGCGCGGCAGCCGTGGGGTGCGCATCAGGCGTCGGCCAGCACGGTGAGCCCGGCTTGCGCTTGTTCACCGACCTTGACCCGAATCTTGGCCGTGGTCGGCAGAAACACGTCCACGCGAGAGCCGAAGCGAATGATCCCGAAACGCAGGCCCTGCCGGGCGGCGTCACCGGTCCGTGAGTAGGTCACAATGCGCCGGGCAATCAACCCGGCAATCTGGCGCACCAACACGCGTCCCTTCGGCGTCTCGATGCCGACCGACATCTGTTCGTTCTCGAGGCTCGCCTTTTCGATGGCTGCGTTGAGAAACTTGCCCGGGTTGTACTGCACATACGCGACGTTGCCCGTCACCGGATACCGGTTCACGTGCACGCTGAAGATGTTCATGAAGACCGAGATGCGGATCGCCGGTCCGCGAATGAACGCCGGCTCGTGCACCTCGACGACGGACACGATTTTACCGTCCGCCGGTGAGATCACGAGGTCGGGTCCGCGGGCGCCCTCGCGCTCCGGATCGCGGAAGAAGTAATGCACCCAGATGGTCACGACCGTCAGCAGGGCCCAGACCATCCATAGCCACGGGAGCGCGGATGTGAATGCGATGACGAACACTACGAGCGTCACCAGGATCGCGGCGTAGATGAACGGGAGCCCTTCTTTCGCGAACTTCATCAGGCTCCGACCACCGGGAGCGTGGTACCCGTCAGCAGCTTGTAGGCCTCTCGGTACCGAAGGCTGGTCGCTTCAATCACGTGTTCCGGCAGGGTCGGCGGCGGCGCGTTGCCGTCCCAACGGCCCGCCTTCTTCTCACCGTCGAGATAGTCGCGCAGCGGCTGCTTGTCGAAACTGGGTTGCGTCCCGCCAGGTTCGTATCGATCAGCAGGCCAAAAACGCGAACTGTCCGGGGTGAGGACTTCGTCGATCAGGATGATCTTTCCGTTCGCGGTACCGAATTCGAACTTCGTGTCGGCGATGATGATGCCGCGCTTGGCCGCGAGGTCGCGTCCACGGCTGTAGACGAGGCGCGACAGCCGCTCGAGTTCGCCGGCCACGTGATCCCCAAGCAACGTCCTGACTTGCGCGACGGTGATGTTCTCGTCGTGGCCGACGTCAGCCTTGGTCGATGGACTGAAAATCGGGGGGTCGAAGCGGTCGCTCTCGACGAGCCCCTTGGCCAGCGGTTCGCCGGCAAGCGTCCCGCTGGCCTTATACTCCTTCCAGGCGGAGCCAGAGAGATACCCGCGAATGACGCACTCGACGGGAATGACCTCGGCGCGACGGCAAAGCATCGCCCGGCCATTGAGTTGGGCGCGAAATGGGGCAAGCGACGGGATATCCGCAATGATCTCGTCCACGTTCGACGAGAGCATATGGTGGGCGACCTCGCCTTCGAAGTGCTTCAACCACCAGGCGGTGATCTGCGTGAGCACGGCGCCCTTGAAAGGCACCAGCTCGTTCATCACGACGTCAAACGCGCTGACGCGGTCGCTCGCCACGAGCAGGAGCCGGTCGGCATCCACGGCGAACACTTCGCGCACCTTGCCGCGGCGGATTCGTTCCAGTGGCAGGTCCGTGCGTCCAACGACTGCGGTCATACGCGAACGTCCTCACGCGTTGTGGTGGTCGTACTCGATGCGGCGTGGGCGAGGATGGGGTCCGCCACTTCCGCCAGAAACTCGTCGACCTGCTGCGGCGCCCGCCCGACGAATCGGCCTGGCTCCACCGCCGCGATGAGGTCGTCCATGGGCACGCCGAACTCGGGGTCCGCCGCAAGCCGGGCAAACAAATCGTTGGGCACGCCGTGATCCTTCATCGCGCGCGCGGCCTCCACGCTGTGGCGGCGGATGACCTCGTGGGCCTGCTGTCTGTTGCCGCCGCGCTCCACCGCACGGACGATCAACGCCTCCGTGGCCATGAAGGGCAGTTCGTCATTGATCCGCGCGCGGATGCGCGCGGGATGCACCTCGAGGCCTGCCGCGATGTTTTCCCACAGGATCAGGATGGCATCGGCGGCGAGAAACGCTTCAGGGATCGAAATCCGGCGGTTGGCGCTGTCGTCCAACGTGCGCTCAAAGTACTGCACGCTGTGGGTCTGATTTGCGTTGGGCTCGAGAGAGAGCACAAAACGGGCAAGTGAGTTGATCCGTTCGCTCCGCATGGGATTGCGCTTGTACGCCATCGCGCTCGACCCGATCTGTTCCTTTTCGAACGGCTCCTCGATCTCGCCAAACGCCTGCAGCATGCGAATGTCGCTGGCGAACTTGGCCGCACTCGCGGCGAGGCCGCTGACCACGGAAAGTACCTGCGCGTCGATCTTGCGCGTGTACGTCTGTCCCGAGACCGGGATCGATGCCTCAAATCCCATCGCGCGCACCACCAGCCGGTCAAGTTCGCGCACCTTTGCGTGGTCGCCCTTGAACATCTCAAGGAACGAGGCCTGGGTGCCCGTCGTGCCCTTCACACCCCGCAGCGGCAAGCGTGATAGGCGTGCGTCGAGCTCCGCGATGTCGAGGACGAGGTCCTGCATCCACAGGGCGGCGCGCTTCCCTACGGTCACGAGTTGCGCGGACTGCAGGTGCGTATAGCCAAGTGCCGGCTCGTCGCGCCACGTACGCGCAAAGGTCGCGAGCGACTTCAGGACGGACACGGCGCGGGCACGCAGAAGCTCGAGACCGAGGCGCATCTGGATCAAGTCGGCATTGTCGGTCACATAGGCGCTCGTCGCGCCAAGGTGGATCACGCCTTTCGCCGCCGGTGCGGCATCGCCGAACGCATGGACGTGCGCCATCACATCGTGCCGGAACCGCTTCTCGTATGCCGCCACGGACGCGAAGTCGATGTCGGCAACGTGTGCCTCCATCTGCGCGATTGCCTCGTCGGTGATCTCGATGCCAAGTGATTGTTCCGCCCTGGCGAGGGCCAGCCACAGCTGGCGCCAGAGCCCGTGCCGCGTCTGCGCCGACCAGAGCTCCAGCATGGCGGCGGACGCGTAACGCTCGGAGAGGGGCGATGAGTACCTGGAGTGAGTCACGTCTGCGCGGTGGAGGTCATTACTGGATGGCGAAATCGGTGCTGAATACTTGTCCGCGACGCTCGAGGAACATCCGGATCCGACCGCGTCCGGAGTACGCCTCCAGTACTTGCTTTGCCTGGCGCGCGTCCCGGATTGGCGTGTTCATCACCTGCACGATCACGTCACCGCTTTGGATGCCGAGGTCTTCACTCACCCGCGGCGTCACCGTGACAATCAATGCTCCGGTGGCGTTTCGAATGTTGCGTTCGGTCCGAATCGCCGGGGTGAGATCGACCAGTTCAAGGTCCCGGAGCACACCGATGCGCTGGGCGCTGACTTCGGGCCGGTCGGCGACCGTCACCCGGATCTGCAGTTCGCGTCCACCGCGACGAATCGTGAGGGGAACTTCCTCTCCGACTCGCAGTTCGAGCAGTTCAGCCTCCCAGTCGTACGAGCTTCGGAGGGTGCGTTCCCGCGATTTGACGAGAATGTCACCGCGGCGAACGCCGGCCGCAGCGGCCGGCGAGTCGGGCGTGACAACACCGACGACCGCCCCACGACTCACATTGGTGCGGATAGTCTGGTCCGTGCCAGGCTCGCCGATCCTGACGCCGATCCAGGGCTGACGGGCCTTGCCGTGTGCGATCAGGTCGTCGGCCACGCGACGGGCGCGATCAATCGGGATCGCGAACCCCAGTCCGACTGATGAGCCAGTGGGCGAGTAGATGGAGCTGTTGACGCCAATGACTTCGCCGAGGGCATTCACCAATGGCCCACCCGAGTTGCCCGGGTTGATCGATGCGTCGGTCTGGATCATGTCGACGTACACGCCGCCCCCCTCACTGCGCGCCGTGAGGTTTCGTCCCACGGCGCTGATCACGCCGGCTGTCACACTTGGCTCCGGATTGTCGAGCACGAATCCGTAGGGATTCCCGATCGCGATGGCCCACTCGCCGAGCAGCAGGTTTCGTGAGGTACCGAGGGGCGCGACCGGAAGGTTGCGGGCCGGAATCTGTAAGACGGCCAGGTCGTTGAGCTCGTCGCTTCCCAGGAGCTTGGCCTTGTACGTCTGCCCGTCGCGCATGGCGACATTGATCGACGTGGCACCGGCGATCACGTGTGCATTGGTGAGAATCACCCCGTCGGCGCGGATCACGAACCCCGATCCGATCCCCGACGATGTTTGCTCACGCGTCTGGCGTCCGAAGAACAGGTCGTACGTGGCGACCTGTTGCACCGCCTCCGTCTGTACGGTCACCACCGACGGAAACACCCGCGCCGACGCCTCGGTGATGGCCGTGCGTCGCTGCGCGGCGATGGCCTGCGGCCGGGGATCCACCCGCTGCGGCGCCTGCGCGCCACTGGCATCCGGCGTGGCGGTGCCGCATCCGAGTGCGGCTAGGACCGCTACTAGCGCGTAGCGGACGGGCAACCGGGCGCCGCCAACGAATACCATCAGCGCGATCGCTTGGGCTTGGCGCGCCGGCTGATGGCGCCGAGGAAACGATCCAGTCCGCGATCGGTCAGGGGATGTTGTAACAGTGATCGCAGCACGTCGGGCGTGACAATCGCAACGTCAGCGCCTGCAGCCGCCGCAGCGGCGAAACTGGCAGCAGTTCCGGGGCCGGCCGCTGCAACGTCGCATTCCGCCGAACTGTGGTCGAGTGCCGCGCGCAATTCCGTGATCACGCCATTGCCATTGCCGCCAACGGCGTCCAGCGCGTCGACTGAGATCGTGACCATGGCCGCGCCGGCGTGAGCGGCAAGAATACCCTGGGCGGCAGAGTAAACCAGCGTGGCTGCGACGGGTATGCCATCGCTGGTGAGCTTCCGGATCGCCGGAATGGCGTCGTCAATGAACGGGATGGCGATGACGAGGCGGTCCGCGAGTTTCCGCAGATCCTTGGCCCCCTTGACGATATCGGCCGCGTGAATGGCGGGAACGCTGGCGCAGATCGGGAGGCGGGTGATTCGGCCGACGTCGCCGAGCACTTCGCGCGCATCGGCTTGAGGGGCCTCAGTCGCGATGACCGTCGGGGTGGCCACGATGCCATCGATGAGACCGGCATCGCTGGCCCATCGGATTTCATCGGGTGAGGTGGTAGCCAGGAAGATTCGCATCGCTTAGCGGTTGGCGAGATAGAGGTGGGCGGGGTAGGTCACGCGCTCAAGCGTAAGGCCGCTGGCAGGCGCCGGCGGCGAGACGTCGTCATTGTCCGGGGCGGCAAGGAGGGCGGTGAAGTCTGCGCGCGAACGCCGCCCGGCGCCGATTTCCAGCATCGTGCCGACAAGGAATCGCACCATGTGGTGCAGAAACCGATTGGCTTCAATTTCGAGCGTGAGCAGGCCGTCGGACTTGGTCCAGCGGCAGTCGTGGACCTCGCACTCGTGATTGTCGTCGTCAGGCGCCGTACCGCGAACGGCGAACCCGCGAAAGACGTGCGTCCCGAGTAACTGCCCGGCACACCAGTCGAGATGCGCCTTATCCGGCGCGACAGGCCCCGGCCACGGATGCAGAAAGCGACGTCGGAATGGCGACCAACTGTCATCTCGAAGTCCAACCACGTAGCGGTAGCGCCGCCTGGTGGCGCTAAAGCGAGCGTGGAACGAAGGGGCCATCTCGTGCGCGGCGACGATCCAGACATCGTGCGGTAGCTGCTGATTCAATGCGCGCCGGATACGCTCCGGCGTCCAATGTTCGGCGAGTGTGGCTCCGGCCGCTTGCCCACTCGCATGCACTCCGGCATCAGTGCGTCCGGCACCGGTCACCCTGACAGGCCCGCCCGCGAGCCGGTCGAGCGTTGCCTCAAGCACCCCCTGAACCGTGCGTGTTTCGGGTTGCACCTGCCAGCCGGAGAAGTCCGTTCCGTCGTACTGCACGACGAGCTGGATGGCGCGATCCGGCATTGCAGGGAAATTATCGGGTGGGGAGCCCCGGTTCAAGGAAAAACGCGCGCGTTCGTTACTGATTGACTTTCGCACGAACGTCCGGCCAGCTTTTGCTGGACAAGGCGGTGACAGGATTCCAGCCCGCCTCCGCCCCATTTATGACTCCACGCACGCTCGAATCGCTGGCGCACGCGCTGAGTGCCGCGAAGACGCTCGACGCTGCCCTCGTCGCCCTTGCCGAGTGCGTCGCGGACGTCGACCGCGGGGCATCGGTCGCGTTCCTGCGGGTCGATGCCCGGAGTGGATTGATCGTTGAGCGGCATGACGTGGCCGCGGGCGGCGTCGCTTCAGCGCCGCTGGAACTGTCCATCGACCAGTTTCCCCGCGGGGTGGTGCAAGGCATCTCCGCGGGGGGGGCATTCGTCGACGTGGGTGACGAGGCCCCAACGTTTGCGAGGATGCTTGGGTTGTCCCTGGACGCCCCGGCAGGCCGGCTCGCGCTGCGCGGCGTCCGCGTGGATGGGGAACTGGTTGGCATCATCGCCCTGCGCGAACCCGTCCGCGTGTTCGGCGTGACTGCCACAGAGCGGGCGGGTCCCATGGCCGCCCTCTTCGATCTTGCGGTCCAACGAACCGTTGAGCGTGACGCACGCCATGAGGCTCAACGTGCGGTGGAGGACATCTCTCAGCGTCTGCACGCGGAGTACCTTGGCCGGCTTGGTGGCCTCGAGGAACAGCTCAAGCAGGTGCGTGAATCGACTCCGACACACTCCGGCGGACTGGACCCGCTCGAGGCCGAACGGCAGGCGGCCAAGCTGGCCGAGGAACAGCGGCGTTCCGCCCGAAAGCTGGCCGCGCTTGAACACCAACTGACGGCTTCGATTGGCCAGCTGGAGCAGGCGCATGTCGAATTGCACCGCCGCAGCGAGTCGCTGCGCCAACGGACGCGCACGCTCTACCTGATCGATCGTTTGTTGACTCTCGCAGCGGCAACTGAATCACCGCAACTGCTGGCCGACGGGCTCCT
>JARIET010000097.1 GCA_031127185.1 Gemmatimonadota bacterium
CGCGAACCTGGCGGCCTTCCTCCAGCTTCCCGTCGAGAGCCAGCTCACGGAAAACGGGCAGCCGCTGCCGAACACGAAGTTCTACATCCCGGGCTCGGTCATGCGCACCAAGGTGGACGTGAGCGATCCACTTGCCTTTGGCATGAACGAACTCACGGACGTCTTCTTTGATGAGGCGCCCGTGTGGAAGCTCGGACCCAACGCGGCCGCGGCGGGTGTGAAGAAGGTCGCGTGGTACGACGGAAAGACGCCGCTGCGCAGTGGTTGGGCCTGGGGCCAGGAAGTGCTCGACCAGGGCGCGTCCGCGCTCAGCGCCAAAGTCGGCAAGGGCACTGTGTTGCTCTTTGGCCCGGAAATCCTGCAGCGGGCACAGCCTCACGGTACGTTCAAGTTTCTCTTCAACGGCATCCTGTATTCGCAGATGAAGCCGCTGGTCGCGCAGTAGCCCGTTTCCCTGGCGGAGAACGACCGCAATGGATCTATCCATCATTGGCTTGAACTTCGGCTATGCCGTGCTCGGCGTCGTCTTGATGTGGGTCAGCTATCGCGTGTTTGACGGACTGACACCCAGGGTCGATTTCGCGGACGAACTCAAGAAGGGCAATGTGGCTGTCGCGATCTTCATTGGCGCGCTCTTCATTTCCATCGCGCTGATCGTGGGCAACGCGCTGAACTAGGACGACCGGGACACTCGGCCGTGCACCGCATCGCATTGCTCATCGCGCTGTGCGCGTCGGTGGCCGGCGCGCAGGAGCGCTCCACCACGACATTGTCGCGCGCCGCCCAAGCGAGGGCGAACGCGAAACACACCGCGCGCTTCGACCCCACGTTCAAGAAATATTCAAAACGCTACTTCGGCGTGGCATTTGATTGGCAGCGCTTCAAGGCGCAGGCGATGGCCGAGAGCAACCTCGACACGGCGGCCGTGAGTGTTGTGGGAGCGCGCGGCCTGATGCAGTTGATGCCGTCCACCTACGCTGCCATCCAGAGCGCGCGCGCCGACTTCGGCCATATCAACGATCCCGAGTGGAACATCGCGGCCGGGATCATGCACGACCGTTACCTCTGGAAGAAATGGACCACCGCCGCCTCGGACTCTGAGCGCGTCCACTTCATGTTCGGCAGCTACAACGCCGGCGAGGGGCCCATCACCCGCGCTGCGGCCGCCGCGCGAGCGCGACAGCTCGAGCCGTCTGTCTGGTCGAGTATCGAGGCGGTTGCCCCCGACATCCCGCGCTGGCGCTACCGCGAAACCCTCGGCTATGTGAAGAAGATCGAGTCCAACTATTCGAAGATCAGGGCGAAGTAGGCGCCCGGTTTCGGCGGCAAGGCGTTGCGCTTGCATTCAAGCCGCAGACCCGTGAGGGTTCTGCACAACCCCACGGGAGCGATCATGTACGTGACCACCACCCTCGCGTTCGAGGGATACCGCGTCAAGGAGTACAAGGGCATCGTGCGCGGGATCGTTGTGCGCGCCCCGACGATCACGCAAGGCATTTTCGGCGGACTCAAGTCCATCGTCGGCGGCAACATCGGGTCCTTCACGGAGATGTGCGAGGACGCGCGTGCCGAGGCCTTTGACCTGCTGGTGCAGCATGCCGCTGAGCGAGGCGCGAATGCGATCATCGGGATGCACTACGATGCATCGGACCTCGGCAGCCACGGAACCCGCGCCACGGAAGTGCTGGCGTACGGCACTGCCGTTGTCATCGAACCCCTCGCGTGAGCACCGTCGACTTTGCCGGCGTGAGCCCCGCGCCGAACCTGACGGGATTCGCCGCTGTCCGCACACCCGCGCTCCTGGTGGATCCCGACCGCGTGACGGCCAACGTCCGCGCCGTCGTGGCGCAGCTGCACGGCGATGCACGCCGTTGGCGGCCGCACATCAAGACTGCCAAACTCGGTGCCGTGATGCGCCAGATGCTCGCCGAGGGCATCACGCGATTCAAGTGCGCGACAACACTGGAACTGAAGGCATTGCTCGACACCGGAGCGCGTGATGTGCTCGTCTCGTTTCCTCACGTCGGCCCCAATGCGGCGCGCATTCGCGAACTCGCAACCGCGCACCCCTCCGCTCGCGTGGCGGCGTTGATCGAGACGGATGCACACCTGTCGTGCTGGTCCGGCAGCGGACTTGCGCTCTTCCTCGATCTCAACCCGGGAATGAATCGCACTGGTGGGGCGCCTGACTACGTTCGCGTCGAGGCGCTCGCACTCGCCATTGGCGCGGCAGGCTGCACCTTTGGTGGACTGCATTGGTATGACGGTCACATGCACTCGTTCACCGACATCTCCGCACGTGATCGCGCCGCGCACGAGGGATATGAGCGGCTCGCGGAACTGGTGCGAGCGCTCACCGGGGCCGGCCTGCGTGTTCCCGAGGTGATCGTCGCCGGCACGCCCGCGGCAGCATCCGCGGCGCGGTATGAACGCTTCGCTGATTGGCCGACCGATGTGCAGGTGTCGCCGGGAACGGTCGTATACAACGACACGACCAGCCTGGAACAGATCCCCACGTCGTGGGGACTCGCCGCTGCCGTGCATGTCCTGACCACGGTCGTCAGCCATCCGACGCCGACGCGCTTCACCTGCGATGCCGGACATAAATCCGTCTCCGCAGATGCAGGCGTACCGACCTGCGCCGTAGTGGGACACCCGGACTGGGCGCCAGCCCGGCCGAGTGAAGAACACCTGCCGGTGGACATTCCTGCCGGGACGCCGCTTCCCCCGATAGGCACGCTGCTATTGCTGCTGCCTCGCCACATTTGCCCCACCGTGAACAACTTCGACGAGGCGCTTCTCGTGCGCGGCGGAAACGTCATGAGCGTCACTCCGGTCAGCGCCCGCGGCCGCGAGGGACAGGGACGCAGCTGGGCCGACGCCTGACCCAGGCTGCCGGACGCAGCCCTCCAGGCTGCTCCCGGATAACCTGTCTGCTGGCCGTCTGCGCCGATACGCGCTAACCTAGTGGTGCAGTGAGCGATTTCCCCACCGACCCTCCCACTCCGCGCCGCTCCAGCGGCAGGCGGAATTCCGACGCGCTTCTTCGCCGCGTCGTCGAGCTTGCCCACCTCGGCTGGTGGCAGACGCACATCACTTCTACGACCGACCTGTCCCAGAACACCACCATCTGGTCGGACGAGACGTACCGAATTTTCGGTCACGAACCCCGTTCGTTCACACCGACCACGGAAAATTTCTTCGCGCAGATTCCGCCGGACGAGCACGCGACAATCGGCGAGGCCGTCGCACGGGCATTTGGCGGCGACGGTGACTACCACATCGAACACCGGGTGCTGCGACCAGACGGCACCGTGCGAATAGTTGAGGAACGTGCCGTTCTCGAACGCGATGCGTCCGGCCAACCTGTGCGGTTCGTCGGCACGGTCCTTGACGTCACCGACCGGCGCCGGATTGAGGCGGCTTTGAAGGGCACCGATGCCGGTGCACGCCTGCTGGCGCAGATTGTGGAGAGTTCGCAGGACGCGATTGTTTCCGCCGCGCTCGACGGCGTGATCACGACCTGGAACCCCGCCGCGGAACGTGCGTTTGGATGGAAGGCGTCCGAGATGATCGGCCGCCCGGCGTCGACGTTCACGCCGACAGATCGCGAGTTCGAGTTGCAGGAGTGCTTCGAACTCATCGTTCAAGGCAAGCCGAAGGGCACGTACGAAAGCGTCCGCCTTCGTCGCGACGGCTCGCTGGTGGATGTCGCCATCAGCGCGTCCCCGATCTTCGATGCTGACGGCACCACGGTCTTGGGCGTCGCGGCGATCCTTCGCGACATCACGCAGCAGAAGCGCATTGCCGCCCAGGTTCGTCATGCGCAACGCCTGGAAAGCGTCGGTCGGCTTGCCGGTGGTGTGGCGCACGACTTCAACAACCTGCTCATGGCGATCACGGGCTACGCCGAGCTGATTCGGATGGACCTCCCGACGGATGCACCGCAACAGGAGGACGTCCGCGCGTTGCTTGCCTCCGCCGAGCGCGGTGCGCGACTCACGCGCCAGCTGCTGGCCTTTGGGCGCCGGCAGGTGCTCAACCCGGTGCCACTCGACGTCAATACGGTGTTGCGCGACATCGAGGGTGTATTGCGGCCACTCACGGGCGCCGATGTCACCATGCGCCTGACGCTTTCACGCGAACCGGCGAGCGTGCGCGCGGATCGCGCACAGCTTGAGCAAGTTGTCGTCAACCTCGTGGCCAATGCCCGCGATGCAATGCCACACGGCGGAGTTCTCGATATCGAAACGAGCGTCACCGATGTCGGGGCGCAGCAGCAGGGTGCAGGCCAGCCCGGCAGATACGTTCGCCTGGTGGTGAAGGACACGGGAATCGGGATGGATGCGGAGACTCAGTCGCGTCTTTTCGAACCGTTCTTCACCACGAAGCCGCGCGGCACGAGCACGGGAATGGGGCTCGCGACCACATACGGGATCGTGAAGCAAAGTGGCGGATTCGTCACGGTCGAAAGCACGGAGGGCGCTGGCACGACGATGCGCATCTACCTGCCCGCGGTCGATGCAGCGACGCGTTCGGAGCCGGAAACCGAGGTGGAGAATTCCGAAACGGGACAGACCGTCTTGGTCGTTGAAGATGATCCAGCGGTCCGCTCATCCACGCGCGCGATGCTCGAACGGCTCCGCTACGTGGTGCTCGACGCCGAGACTCCGACTGACGCACTGGCGTTGGCGCGCCTGCACAACGGTCCGATCGACGTATTGCTCACCGACATCATGCTCCCGGAAATGCCGGGCACTCGACTTGCCGATCTGGTGGCGCAACTGCGGCCGGAGATTCGTGTGGTACGGATGAGCGGGTTTCCGGGGACCGTGGACCTGCTCCCGGATAGCGCCGCCAGGCACTCGTTCCTGCAAAAGCCGTTTTCCGCCGACACCTTGGCCCGCGCCATCGGCGCAGCGCTCGCGAAGTAGTTCTCCTGCGGGGGACGCGGATGCAGGGACGCGGATGCATCCTTGACACGAGCCAGATCAACGCACTAGCATACGTTCACAACCGAAGTCGTGGTCATTTGCCGCCTATTGCTGCCACGTAAAAGAAGAGCTAAAACGCGACCGCCGGGCGGCGTCGTATTCTGCCCCGGCGATTTTGTTTTGTACAGGCGGCCGTCCCACGTGTGGGATGGCCTTTTTTCGTTTGGAGAATCGATGCCTGAAGTTCGGAAGGTGACGGTGGTGTCGCTGCGCAATCTCAAGGCGCGCGGCGAGAAGGCAGTCGCGGTTACGGCCTATGACTATCCAACCGCCGTTTTTGCAGACCGCGCAGGTGTGGACTGGATTCTGGTTGGCGACTCGGCGGCGATGACCGTGCTCGGTCTCCCGAACACGTTGGGCATCGGGATGGACGAAATGCTCGTCTTCACGAAAGCCGTTGTTCGTGGCGCCACGCGCGCCTTCGTGGTCGGCGATCTCCCGTTTCTGTCGTATCAGGTGTCCGACGGTGAAGCAGTGCGGAACGCCGGTGCATTCATCGGAGCCGGGTGCGATGCGGTGAAACTTGAAGGCGGTGCGCGCGTCGCGCGTCGCGTGCGTGCCATCGCCAATGCCGGCATCGCCGTAATGGGCCACCTCGGCCTCACGCCGTAATCGCTCGGCCAGCTTGGCGGCTATCGCGTGCAGGGCAAGACAGCCGCCGCCACGGACCTGATTCTCCAAGACGCTCTCGCCCTGCAAGACGCCGGAGCCTTCGCGATTCTCCTCGAGGCACTGCCCCCGGAAAGCGCCGCGCACATTCGCGCCAATCTCTCAATCCCGGTCTACGGAATCGGCGCGGGGCCGGATGTGGATGGCCAACTCGTCATCTCGCACGATCTCCTCGGCAACTTTGTCGGCAGCGTGAAACCGCGGTTTGTCTCACGTCTCGCCCATGTCGACGCAATCGTGACTGGCGCGTTTACGCAGTACGCGTCCGACGTTCGCGGCGGCGTCTTTCCCGCTCCCCAGCACTGCTATCAACGCGACCCCGGGTTTCAACTGGGTATCGCGTGAGCGCCAAACTCTGAACTCGCAACTCGTAGCCCGCGACTTCTCAACTCTCAACTCCAGTCTCTCACCTCACAACTCGCCCTCCCATGCCCACCACCCTGCACCTCCCTGCCATCCTGGCCAAGCTCGCCGACGCCAAGGCCCTCGAGTCCGACGGCAACACGGTCGGTGAAGTTGTCGCCGACGTCGCGGTGCGATTTCCCGCCCTCGGCCAGCGCCTTCGCGACGCCAACGGGCAGCCCTATCCCTTTGTGACCTTCTACCTCAACGACGAAGACATCCGATTCAAGGGCGGATTCGCTGCCACGGTGCGATCCGGCGACGAAGTGACGGTCGTCCCCGCCATCGCCGGGGGCTGAGCAATGACCACGACGATGACAAAGCGCGGCTCCGCTGCCGGGCCGTATGTTTCGGCAGCGACCAACAACGCTGCCCTGGCTATCGCAGACACTGCCGTGAAGAACGCCGCGCCCGAACTCCCGACTCTCTCCCACGAGGAGATTCTCCGCTACAGCCGGCACCTGATCCTGCCGGACGTGGGAGTTGAGGGGCAACGCAAGCTCAAGGCCGCGCGTGTGTTGCTCATCGGCGCCGGCGGACTCGGCTCGCCACTCGCTCTTTATCTGAGCGCCGCGGGCGTCGGCACCATCGGCATCGTGGACTTCGATGTCGTCGATGTCACCAACCTCCAGCGGCAGGTGCTCCACGGCACCAGCGATGTCGGGACTTCGAAAATCGCATCGGCGCGCAAGCGCATCGCTGAAGTGAATCCGTTCGTCGTCGTGAAGACATTCGAAGAGCCGCTCACGTCGGCAAATGCCCTCGAGATCTTCAAGGACTTCGACATCATCGTGGATGGCACCGACAACTTTCCGACGCGCTATCTGGTAAACGATGCCTGCGTGCTCCTCGGCAGGCCGAACGTGTACGGCAGCATTTATCGGTTCGAAGGCCAAGCCTCCGTCTTCGCTATGAAGGACGGCCCCTGTTACCGCTGCCTCTATCCCGCGCCGCCGCCGCCGGGAATGGTGCCGAGCTGTGCGGAGGGCGGAGTCCTCGGCGTGCTCCCCGGTCTGGTCGGCACGATTCAGGCGACGGAAACGATCAAGCTCATCCTCGGTGCCGGCGAGTCGCTCAGCGGCCGTTTGCTGCTGATCGACACGCTCGGTGCGAACTTCCGCAGCGTCAAGCTTCGGAAAGACCCCGCCTGCCCCGCCTGCGGCACGCGCGAAATCACGCAGTTGATTGACTACGAACAATTCTGCGGTTCGCCGCATGTGGGAGGAGACCCGAAAGTGTCATTCCAGGTTCCTGAGATCACGCCGCTCGAGGCGAAGGCCAAGTTCGACAAGGGCGAGATCGATATTGTGGACGTGCGCGAACCGCACGAACTGCAGATCGCGAAATACCCCAAGGTGACGGCGATTCCGCTCGGCCAACTCTCCGATCACATCGCGGAGTTACCGCGCGACCGAGACCTCGTGCTCGCTTGCCGCACCGGAATGCGCAGCGCGAAGGCTGTGCAGCAGTTGCAGGCGGCCGGCTTCACGCGTGTGTGGAACCTGGCGGGCGGCATCCACCGCTGGATCGACGAAGTCGATTCTTCGCAGCCGAAGTACTGAGCCCCCGATGACGAGGATTTCCACGCCCGCGACAACCGGGACGCCACCGGTGTCGCTCAAAGTGTTGCCGCAGCACTGCAAACTCTGCGGTACGGAGTACGCCGCGGAGGCCAATGCCATTTGCGCCGAGTGCCTCGGACCGCTCGAGCCCACGTATCCGAAGGACCGCGTGCTCCCCGACCGTGAGGACATCGCGCGGCGCGCGCCGAACCTCTGGCGCTATCACGAGTGGCTCCCCTTCGTGGGCGAGCCGGTGCTCTCGCGCGAAACAGGATTCACGCCGCTGATCGAGGCGCCCCGACTCGCCTCAGCGCTCGGCGTCGCACGCGCCTGGGTGAAGAACGATGCCGTTGCACAGCCAACGCTTTCGTTCAAGGACCGTGTAGTGACCACGGCGATCAACGCGGCACACGCGCTCGGACTCAGCGTCGTGGGCTGTGCGAGCACTGGCAATCTCGCCAACGCTGTTGCGGCGCACGCAGCGCGCGCGGGGCTGCCCGCGTGGATTTTCATCCCGGAAGATCTCGAGCTGGCGAAGATCATTAATACAGCGGTGTTCGGCGCAAATCTCGTTCGTGTGCGCGGGCACTACGACGATGTGAACCGACTCTGCGCGCAGCTGGCCGATCGGTTCGGCTGGGGCATCGTGAACGTGAACCTGCGCGGCTACTACGGCGAAGGATCGAAGACGATGGCGTTCGAGATCGCCGAGCAGTTGGGTTGGCGGCTGCCGACAGCTGTGGTGGCGCCGATGGCAGGCGGTTCATTGATCACCAAGCTGCGGAAGGGATTTGGCGAGTTCCAGGCGGCCGAGCTGGTGAGCGGCGCGTCGCCGAGGCTGTATGGCGCGCAGGCCAGCGGCTGCGCCCCGATTGTGCGGCTGGTGGAATCCGGCGCGGCGACGCTCGCGCCAGAGATCCCGAACACCATCGCGCGGTCCATTGCGATCGGAAACCCGGCGGACGGCCCGTTTGCGGCGCGCGCGATGGTGGAGAGTGGCGGCTGGGGCGCACACGTGTCGGACGAGGAGATCGTGTCTGCGATTCGGCTGCTTGCCGAGACGACCGGAGTGTTCACTGAGACCGCCGGCGGCGCGACTGTCGGTGCGGCCCTGAAGTTGGCCCGTGACGGCAAGCTCACGGCAGATGACGAAGTGGTCATCTGCATCACCGGCAACGGCCTCAAGACGACGGATGTGGTTCGCGATGTCCTGCCCGTGGCGCCGATCGTGGACGCGAAGGTGCGCGAGGTGGCGGCTCTCGTCGCTTCGCGGTCGTAGGGACGGGTATCAGCTCTATCGGCTGTGTCATCCGGCCGAGACCTCAGGCTCGTCGTTCGGACTTCCGAATGACGAGCTTGAGCCCGCTCCACACTTCGGTCACCGCGCAGACCTTGATGTCCACGTAGCCGATCGGAAGGGCGACCTCGCGAATGGTATCCTCGGTGATGTTGGTCTCCACACCCGAGGACTTCTTGGGCCAGGAGACCCAGATCATGCCGTCCTGGGCCAGCTTGGGGCGGAGCGCCTTGAGGTGCTTGGCCAGGTCGGCGCGCTTCGTAACGAAGAGGTGCACCGCTGCCGGCTCGTCAGGCGCCCGCCCAGCCAGCTTCACACCCGGCGGGAGCGGT
>JARIET010000098.1 GCA_031127185.1 Gemmatimonadota bacterium
TGGTGAACGGCCTGGGCATTCCGGCCGCCGCTGGGTCGGGCATCAACGTGGTGACCGACGGCCTGCATTTCGACGGCGCGCTCGTGCACCTGCAGGCGCTGCAGCGGGAACGTTCGCTGGATCTCAGGATCGTGGCGCCGCGCGATTTCCGGATTGACGTCGCCGACCTGGAACGCGTGATCGACCGCAAGACGCGCCTCGTGGAACTGTCGTTGGTGACGATGTACAACGGATTTCAGCACGACTTGAAAGCGGTCTGCGACCTGGCTCACGCCCACGGCGCGTATGTGTACGCCGACATCATCCAGGCGGTGGGTGCAGTGCCCATCGACGTGCGCGCGAGTGGCGTGGATTTCTGCGCCTGCTCGGGGTTCAAGTGGCTGATGTCGGATTTCGGACTCGGCTTTCTCTATGCGCGCGACGACCTCCTGGAGCGCGTCATCACGCGTTCACAGTGGGGTTATCACTCGGTGGATGCGATGCAGACGCATGTTCAGAAGTACGACCCGGCCGGCGAGGGTCCGCTCTCCTGGACGGCGGGAACAACGGCCAGCACACATTTCGAGGTGGGAAGCAATGCGCTGGGTGCACTCGCTGCCATGAGCGTCGGGCTTCCATTGGTGCGGCGACTCGGCGTCGCGAACATCGAAGCACATCGCCAGCCGCTGTTGAAGCGACTTCGCGACGAACTGCCGCGACTCGGGTTCGAGCTCGTGACACCCGCCGATTCGCGATCGCCGATCATCACCTTTGCGACGCGCAACGGCCGTACGGTGGCCGACAAGTTCAGGGCGGCCCGCATCAACGTCCGCGTGGCACCGAACTACGTGCGATTCTCGCCGTCGGTGTTCAATGACATGGCGGACATCGATCGCGTGCTCGTGGCGCTCGCATAGCCGACCGTGATGATGACCGCCCGGCTTCCTCCGGACGCGACGCTGGCCGAAGTGCTGAGCCATCGCGCCCGAAACACGCCGACAAGTCGGCTCGTGATCGATATCGCCGGTGGATTCGCCATCGCTGCCCTGACTGTCTGGGCGCGTCCAACTGGCTGGGTGGCCCTGACGAGTGCCGCGCTATGCTTCGCTGCGTACGGCGCCTGGGGCTGGGTCGACCGTTCGCTTTCCGCTCAGCTGAACCCGATTGGCGATAGTGCGATCCGGCGCTGGCGGATGCTGCAGCAGGTCGTCGCGGTAATAGGACTCGGCGCGTTCGTGCTCTTTCTCATGGCGGTACTGGGGATCGCGTTGGGCAAGTTCATCAGTTGATCGCGTGACTGTGTCGAGTCCCATCACTCCCTGATCCTGCCAACCGAGACTCCCGCTCAACGCTGCCGTAATCGCTAATCGTCGTGCTGGTGACGGTTTTCTGCTGGGCGAACTGCGGTGGCGCGCAAGGTGCCAAGCCGGTCAACGCCGAAACCCATCATGTTTTCGTCAGTTCCAGGCCGCGAGAGTGTCCGTGACGATCGTGGGAGATGTGCTGCATACTTATTGAAGCGAAAAGGTGCCAACCCGCAGCGCAACCATCTTCGGGAGGCGCAGTGCCCGAAAAGCGACACGAAGCGCTCAGTCGTCGGGAGTTCGGCCGCATCGTGAGCGCGGCCGCATTGACCGCCGGGCTGCCCGAGGTATCGTTTGGTATGATGCCTCCATCCCAGCCTCAGGCCCGGCCCAGCGACCTCTGTGACATGACCGCGGTGGATGTTGCCGCCCGTATTCACCGCAAGGAGGTCTCGGCGCGCGAGGTGATGTCAGCGCATCTGGCGCGGATTGAGCGCGTGAACCCGAAGATCAACGCGATTGTCACGCTGGTCGCCGACCGTGCCATGTCCGATGCCCGCGCAGCGGACGAGCTGCAGACCCGGGGTGGTCCGCTCGGACCGTTGCATGGATTGCCCGTCGCTCACAAAGATCTGGTGGATACGGCCGGAATCCGGACCACCCGCGGCTCACTCTACTATAAAGACAACGTTCCCGCGACCGACGCGCTGATTGTGCGGCGGGTGCGCGCAGCCGGTGCCGTGATGTTGGGCAAGACGAACACGCCGGAGTTCGGTGCCGGATCGAACACGTTCAATCCGGTCTTTGGCGCAACAGTGAATCCCTACAACACCTCCAAAACTGTGGGCGGAAGCAGCGGCGGCGCGGCGGCCGCCCTGCGTTGCGGGATGGTCCCGCTCGCCGGCGGAAGCGACACGGGTGGTTCACTGCGGAACCCCGCCGCGTTCACCAACGTGGTTGGGTTTCGGCCCACGCCCGGGCGAGTGCCGGACGATGACGGGTCGTGGTCACCGCTGTCGACGGGTGGTCCAATGGCACGGACGGTCGCGGATGTCGCCCTTTTCCTGAGTTCCATGGTCGGCGCGCACGGCCCCGACCCGCTTGCGCTCGAGAACGATGGGGCGATTTTTCGGGCACCGTTGACCCGCGACTTCAAGGGGGCGCGGGTGGCTTGGTTCAGGAATCTCGGTGGAATCCCGTTCGAACCGGAAATTCTGCGCGTGGCCAACGCCTGCCGACAGACGTTCGTGGATCTCGGCTGCGTGGTTGAGGAAGCGGAGCCGGACTTCACCGGAGTCGATGAAGCCTTCCCGATTCTGCGTCACCTCTCGTATCACTCGAACTACGCGCGGTTGGCGCGTGAAAACCCCGCGATGTTCAAGGAGACGGTGAAGTTTGAAATCGCCGAAGCGGAGCGGAACACGGGAGCCGACGTGGCGCGGGCCTCAGCGCGGCAGGCGCGGATGTCGGGCGAAGTATCGAGGTTCTTCGACCGCCATGACTATTTCGTGCTGCCGGTCACGCAGGTGGAACCGTTCGATGTGACGACCGAGTATCCCACGAGCGTCGCGGGCGTGCCGATGCCCACGTACATCGATTGGATGCGGTCGTGCTGGTATGTGACTTTCATGGCGTGCCCGGCGATTTCAGTGCCGGGCGGGTTCACGGCGAACGGGCTGCCGGTTGGACTGCAGATCGTCGCGCGGCGTCGCAATGACTTCGGGTTACTGCAGATGGCCTACGCATTCGAACAAGCGACGAGGTTTGGGGAGCGGGTGCCGGTTCTATGACGGGGAACCATGGGGAACAGCGGGACGTGGGGGGACGCGGGGGGACGAGCGCGCGGAGACTGGCTTCGTTTGCACTGGCTGCGATCGTGGCCACGAGGGTGGGGAAGGCGCAGAGCACCCCCGATCCACGATTTGAAGCGATCGTGCGTCTCACCGAGGCGAAAATGCGCGAGTTCGGTGTCCCTGGAGTCGCCATTGGCATCGTGAGCGGCGGCACGACCACAGTGCGCGGGCTCGGCGTCACCAACGTCGAAGATTCCATTCCCGTCAACGCGCACACGGTGTTCCCGATCGCGTCCATCTCCAAGACATTCGCGGCCACGATGATGATGCGGCTCGTGGAGCAGGGAAAGGTCGATCTCCACGCGCCGGTGCGTACCTACCTCCCCGAGTTCCGGGTGCGCGACGAATCCGCGAGTCGCGAAGCGACCCCGTGGCATCTGCTCACGCACCTTGGTGGATGGGAAGGCCAAGTCTCGGGCCCCGATCGGGGGAGCGAAACACTCAAGAACTTCACTGCGATTCAGACCGACCTGATGCAAGTGGCGCCGCCGGGCGCCGCATGGAGCTACAACAACGCCGGGTTCAGCTTCGCGGGGCGCCTGATCGAACAGGTGACCGGCACGTCGATCAACAATGCCGTTCGCGATCTGGTATTTCGTCCACTGCGACTCGAGCACGCCGGCACCACTGCGGGTGACTTTATCGTCCAGCGATTTGCATCGGGCCATTCGTCGCGGAATGGCGCGGTGACTCTGCAGCGGCCGTTCTCGCCGTCGGTGAGCGTCACGGCTGGCGGCGTCGGTTTGTGCGTGACCGACCTGATGACGTACGCGCGCTTCCAGATGGGCGACGGAGCGGCCAATGGCCAACGCATCCTCTCGCAAGAGTCACTGGAGCGGATGCGCGCGCCGCAGGCCCGCAAGCAATCCACCGATGACGAGATCGGCATCGGCTGGCACCTCCGCACAGGGGGCGGCGTGCGCACGGCATCACATGGCGGCACGCTCGGCGGGCACGTGCTCCTGCTCGAGATTGCGCCGGAGCGCAGCTTCGCCATCGCCATTCTCACTAACTCGAATGCGGGCTGGCGTCTGATCCAGGATGTGGAACGCGAGGCGCTGCGTTCGTACCTCGGCGTCAGCTACGCGCGCAACCAGGCGATCGCGCATCGCGGATTGGTGGAAAGTCTTCCGTGGCTCGAGCCGCTCGCACAGCAGCCTGATGCCACGCCGTACGTGGGCACGTTCGCGCGGCCGAGCAACACGGTCGTCGTGCGCGCGGCGGGCGGCAAAGTCACCGTGCAGGAACGACCTAACACCGGAAACCCCGGCGCCGAAATGCCGATCGCCTTTTTCGGCCCCGATCGCGCGTTCATCACTGAAGGCGATTATCGTGGCCAGACAGTCGAGTTCGTGCGCGACGCCGCTGGAGCTGTCAGTTGGGTTCGGGTTGTCGGACGCGTCGCTGTTCGCATCCCTTAGCAACGAGTGCAAATATGAACACGCTGTTCCGAAGGCTTCGCGGCACGGTGGGCGTGGGGCTCACCTGGGCGGTGGCCTACTCCGCGATCTTTCTGACGCTCGGTGTCGTGATCAGCATCATTGACCCGGACAGCATCGACCCCGGCGAGGCCGTCAGTCTCGTCACGCTTATCGGTGCGACCGTGGGCTTCGTTTCCGGATGCATTTCCGGGCTCGTGCTCGCTGCAGCAGAACGGAACAAGACGCTTGCCGACCTTTCCATTGCCCGGATGGCGCTCTGGGGTGCGCTGAGCGCCGCCGTCTGGCCGTTCATCACGCCTGTAGACAACATGATGGTCGTGATCCTCGCGCCGGTGGGCGCGGCCTGCGCGGCGGGGACGTTGATCATCGCCCGCCGCGCCGGGCTACCAGCGCCTGAACAATCGCCGCAACTGCGCGACCCGTTGGCTGGGCGCTAGCAGCTCGGATAGCGCGGGTCGGCGCCGTTGATGAATGGCCGATCCTTCCGCACCGAGATTGCCCACATCACGTCATGGATGAAACGCGCCGCGCGCGCCGAGTGGTCATACTCGATATACTGCGGCTCGTCGGTCGCCTGGTGATAGTCGGGTGAATAGCCGGTCGAGAAGTACGTGACAGGGACATTCTTCCGCACGTAGTTCACCTGGTCGCTGCGGCAGAACCGATTGAGCGGGTTCTCGAAGACGTCCCACGTCTTATCAAGGGCCATCGTCTCGGTCCGTACGGCGTTGACCGAATCGATGATGTCGCCAAAGTCCTTGGAGAGGCGCCTCGACCCGAGCATTTGCAGTGAGTTTGGGCCGCCAAACCTCACGTAGTCCACGCGGCCCTTGCCGATCATGTCGATGTTGTGGGCGGCAGCAACCTTGTCGAGCGGAATCGTGGGATGGTCGGCAAACCAGCGCGAGCCGAGCAGTCCACCTTCTTCGGCCTGATGCGAAACGAAGATGATCGAACGCTTCGGCTTTTCGGTGGCAAAGCGTTCGGCGATTTCGAGCATCACGACCGTGCCCGAACCGTCGTCGTCAGCGCCGTTCATGATGGAATCGCGCCGCGGTGGGCGCGTGGCGCGCGCCACCTTGATGATCGAATCAATGCGCTGCTGCTGGGTGACTGTCGGCCGGCAGACGGGATCGTTGGCGCCCTGGCGTCGCGTGACCCAGTTCACCGCACGAAGTGAATCGTGGTCCACGCCAGAGGCGTTGGTGCCGACGTGGTCGTTGTGTGCGCCCAGGAGCACATACTCACCCGCGAGCGCCGGATCGGTGCCGGGGAGAATCGCAATGACGTTGCGGGCGGGATGTGGCGTGGGTTTCCAGTCATAGCTCCAGCGCGCGGTGACATTCGCGCCGGCCGTGCCGGGCGCGAGTTGGTCAACAGCGCGGCCGAAAATTCGCGACGCCGTTGCCGCGGAAATCGTGGCAGCGCCAGGACCGGATGCCGGCGCAGCGGGTTGCATGCCCCGTGCGCCGGTGAAGATGCCATTCACCGTGTTGGCCGGAATCGCCTCGAGGTTTACGAAGAGCACTCCAGCTACGCCGGCCGAAGCGAGCGCGTTTTGAACCGGAGCGCCACCACGCCCACCGGCAGCTCCGCCACCGCCGGCCCGGCCACCGCGACCAGCTGCGGCAATCGAGTCGGTGTACGCGGCCATTCGCGCGCCAAAGCGGTCGGGGACTGCGTCGCAACTCAGCGGCGCGGCCGGGCCACCGCGGCCACCGGCGCCGCCGCCCGCACCGCCGGGCCCGCCGGCGTAGACGACGATTTTTCCGCGAACCGCGGCGGGGTCGAGAGTGACTTCCCCCCAACGCCCCACGAACACCGTTGGTGCATCGCTCACATCGATTCGGCCGCCAACCCCCGTTGCAGCCGCAGGTGCCATCGGGATCCAATCCGACTTTGCGGTGCTCACCGAGCCGGCCACGACGAGGCGTACCGCCGAGCTGTCGAACCCGCTGTAGCCATAGGGAAGCACCTGGAAGTAGGTGTCGTTATCGCCGGCGGGCTTGAGCCCAAGTCGCTTGAATTCACGCGCGATGTACTCGGTGCCCTTCCAGTTGCCGGGTTCTCCCACGCGGCGGCCCGCCATGGAATCGTCAGCGAACTGATAGAGTCGCGTGCGCAGGTCATTGGCCGTGATCGCCGATACCGTGGGGCGCGGCGCCCAGGTGCGCGGACCCTCATCGGGGAAAACGGTCTTGGCGGTCGGGCGAGCCTGCGCGGAGAGCGAGGCAGCGGAGGTTGCGAGGGCGAGAACAGCGGAATGAAGACGACGCACGGTGGGGCTCCTGGGACGGACCGGGATGATCCGATGAATCCCCAAATGTGCGATGTGGGGTGGGGGACGGCAACGCGCAGGGCGCGGGATGGCGGACGCGTCACATGCCTCGTAGCATCTGTCAGGTAACCCTCTCCCGAGAAAACCGTGCATCTCCGACGCCTCGCTGTGATCGCCGCGCTCTTGGCCGCCTCTGCTGCAGCTGATGCTCAGCGCCCACGGGCCCGCCAACTCGGCGTCCCATTTGACGGCACCCCGGGCCCACTCAACGCCATCACCGACGTTGCGGGTGTTGAAGTCGGGTTCACGACGCTGATTCGCGGGGAAGGCCGCCGCATCGTGGGGCAGGGGCCGGTTCGCACCGGCGTGACCGCGATTCTCCCGCGCGGCAAGGCAACGCTCGAGCCTGTGTTCGCCGCGTTCTACGCCGGCAACGGCAACGGCGACATGACTGGCACGCATTGGATTGAAGAAACCGGTGTGCTCGAGACGCCGGTGATGATCACCAACACGCTTTCCGTAGGAACGGTGCGCGATGCGACCGTGGAGTGGATGGTCCAACGCAACGCGCCTGGCCCGTTCTGGTATCCCGTGTCGACGGAAACATCGGATGGCGGATTGAACGACATGAAGGGCCTGCACGTCAAGCGTGAGCATGCGATGCAGGCACTGGACAATGCGAAGGGCGGGCCAGTGGCCGAGGGAAACGTTGGCGGCGGCACGGGAATGAACTGCAATGGCTTCAAGGGCGGGTCGGGGACATCATCGCGCGTGCTGGCACAGGCCCAGGGGCGGTACACGGTCGGCGTTTTCGTCCAGTGCAACTATGGCTCGCGTTCGCAGCTGCGCATCGCAGGCATCCCGGTCGGTCGCGAGATCACGGGACGCGATCCATGCGTTGCGCAACGCCTTGACCCACCACTCACGGCGGCCGATGGCCGAGCGCTGCCGCTGTGCGGGACAACGCCGCCGCCAGAACAGATGCCCGCAGAAGATCCCGAACAGGGCTCGATCATCATCATCGTCGCCACCGATGCGCCGCTCTCACCCGATCAGCTGAAGCGCATGGTACGACGCGTGGCGCTCGGCATGGGGCGGATGGGTTCGATCAACGGCAACGGCTCGGGCGACATCTTCCTTGCGTTCTCAACGGCGAATCGCGGAGTCGACTGGGGCAACAGCGGGCGCTCCACGCTTCCGCCGCCGACCATGCAGCGGTTGGGTTCGGGCCTGATGGATCCGCTCTTCACTGCAACGGTCGAGGCCACCGAAGAGGCGATTGTGAACGCAATGGTGGCGGCGGAGACAATGGACGGCGCGGACTATCGCCGTTCCTGGAGGCTGCCGCACGATCAACTACAGGCGATCCTTCGCAAATACAATCGGCTCACGCTGCCGTAGCCGGGGCTCAGGTGTCAGTCGCTTCGAAGCGCGGAGTTGGGATCCGCCTTCGCCGCGCGTCGGGCGGGCGCAAGGCCCGCGACAAGCGCCACGGTAAGTAGCGTCACGGCGACCACGGCAAAAACCACCGGATCGCGCGCCGACTGATTGAAAAGCAGCGGCTGTACCTGGCTGCCCACGGCGTAGGCAATGGCCGCGCCTGCGGCGACACCGACGACAGCGACCGTGAGTGCCTGGCGAAGCACGAGCGTGATCAGGTCGCGGGTCTGGGCGCCCAGGGCAACGCGAACGCCGAGTTCGTGCATGCGCTGCGCCACGTCATAGCCGATGACCCCGTAAAGTCCGATTGCGGCGACAACGAGCGCAAGAACACCGAACGCCAGGAACATCGTCGCGCCGAAGCGCCAGGCGCGCTGCTGGCCCGAGATCAGTTCATTCATCGGGCGCGTGGTCACGTACGCCTGACCGGGCATGACGAGCTGTACCGCCTTTCGTATCGACTCGGCGTTTGTTGTAGGATTTCCTCTCACGCGGGTCAGGAGATAGCTGCCGCGCGCGGGAGAGTACTGCTCCAGCGGCATGTAGTATTGAAGTCGCTTGTCGTCCGCGGTGAGGTTGCGCTGGGCTGCGTCCTCAGCGACGCCGATGACGGTCGTATATGCCGCCGTGTCGCTCCCCACTCGCATCTGTTGGCCGAGGGCGTCCTTGCCGGGCCAGAGCGCTTTAGCCATTGATTCGCTGACGACGGCCACGCGCTCGGTACCGGCGCGATCGCGCTCGTCGAAGGGGCGTCCGCGGATGATTCGCGTGCCCATCGCCTTGAAGTAGTCGGGAGTCGCGGTTTGATATGTGAACTGTCCGAGCTTGCGCACCGAATCGATTCCCGCGACTTCGAGCCGGGTGGACGATGTGCTCCAGAACGGCACGCTGCTGGCGAGCGCGGCGTACTCGACGTCGGGATGCGCCTGTGCGGTCTCAAGAATGCGA
>JARIET010000099.1 GCA_031127185.1 Gemmatimonadota bacterium
GATCGACGCGGCATAGCCGGTATTGGCCCGCGGCGCGGTGCCATACAGCGCGCGCGCGTACATCTCCTCCGCGGCGCGCGCGCCACCCTCCTCCCAGCTGCCCTCTTCGAGCGCGTAGTTTCGCGACAGGCGCTCCGCGAATGACACCACGTGCTTCACCTCGTGGATCACGGTCGAACGCATTTGCCGCAGCCACTGGTCCCGCGTGTCCGGCGCCGCGTAGCCCGTGGCCAGGCTTGTCGGCGTGAAGGCGTAGAGGAATGCACCGCCGTTACTCGAGGGCTTCGCACCCACCGGCGAGAAATCGCAGTTCACCACGAACCCTGCGAAACCGCCGCGCTGCATGGCGTTCACCCGCGGCGAAAACACCATCACGACTCGGCCGAGGTTGCTCAGCTGGGCGTCCATCGCGAGCGGGTTGCCGAACGCACTGGTGAGGATCGGCCACATGACCTGCTCGAATTCATTCCCGAGCCGCACGTAGTAGTCGTCCATCTGCCCTTTGAGCGTCGTGCGGCCGTTCAGCGTGGTGGTCGTGTCTTCGAGGATTACGGCGTTTGGTCCGGCAAACACCGTGCGTGCGCCGATGGGGATGTTGTTGATGCAAAAATCGGCGCCGTCGAGATTGGGCAGCCGGACGTTTGTGATCGCACCGACGGTCGTGAGCTCGCGCTGCGCGGGGCCGTCCGGTGCACGAATCGCGCCGGGCACGGAGGGCGGCCGCGCACGCAGCGCCGCGATGTTTCGCTCCAGCAGCGTGAGGTGTGGATCGTCGGCGCCCGACCCGCGCACAGTGGCCTGCGGTGGGGCCGCCCACTCCATCGGTGCCGCGACGGGCGCTGCGCGCACGGCCGCCGGCGCACCCGGAATCGGCGCACCGGGATACCCGCGCACCATGAACAGCACATTCCCCGTTGCGCCAGCGCCCACAGTGGAGCGCCAGGCGTTGTACACGCTGATCACCCAGCGCCCGGTGCCGGGAACGAGTTCGTTGCAGCGCACGGCGTTCGCGTCGCTGATGACGAGCGATTGGCCGGGGTCGAGCGCAACCCGCGTTCCGGAGTGAAGCGGGAAGAGTGCGCCTCCTAACGTGCCATTGGCGCCGACCTGCACGAAGGCGTCACGCGCCGGTTCGCAGGCGAACCCGGTGGTCGGAAGCACGACGCTCAGTTGGGTCGTGGTCGCGGCCTGTACTGAGGCAAGCAACCCGTCCACGAGCACCTGATTGCCGCCAGGCGTCGGCGCAAAATTTGCCCCGGTGATCGTGTACGCAGCGCCCGGCCTGAGGATTGGCGGCGATATTGACGTCACCACCGGCGCGCCGACAGCCGCGCCCGGGCGAACGACGACGGTCAGCGTGTCGGCCAGTCCGTCGATTGATGCCGTGATGGCTGCAGTGCCCGAGGCGATTGCCGTGACGAGTCCTGCCACGTTCACCGAGGCGATCGCCGGCTGCAGCGTAGTCCATACCACGGCGGGGTTGATCAGCGGCCGGCCAGTCTCGTCCGTCACCGCGACAATACCCTGTACCGCGCCACCCGGGAGGTGAATCGTGGCCGTGTCGCGCGCGAGCGAGATATTCCCGGCCAGCGGGTTTTCCACGATCACGATGATGTCGGAGACGGCCGTGCCGGACGACGCACGAATCTGGCCGGTACCGGGCTGCAGTGCCGTGATATCGCCGGCTTGCGTGATGCTGACGACCGCCGGCGTCAGGCTCAGCCACGCCGGCACCCGGTCGAAAACCTCCTGGCCGTCCGAGTTGCGCATGGTGGCGCGTGCGCGCACCGTGCTGCCAACCACGAGCGGCGTGTTGCCTATCGCGATAGTGATCGTGCGAACAGCCGCGGCGTCGACCGGTTCGCCAGGGCTGCCGCACGAGAGCGCAACGAACGCCGCGAGCGCCAGCGCGCCAGCGCGGACACTCAACAAGCCATGCGCCCTACCGCAGGCGCCAGGCAATCCCCAGCCGGACGGTCGTCGCATCTTCAGGAACGGAATACGCCTGCGCAGAAAGCGTGAGGTCCGGGCGCGGCATCCACGCCGCGCCGCCCGACACCACAATGCGCGTCAACTGCGCTTCCACGACGTTGCGGTCCTCGAATCCACGCCCATCGGTGAAATTCACGCGAAATCGCGATCGGAGTGAGTTCGCGCCAATCACGGCGTGCCAGCGCAAGCCACCGGCGCGCCCGCGTACAATTGCCTCGAGGCCGGTCACATTGGGTTCATACGTATCGTCTGACGGCGTTGTTCCGTAGCAGTCCGTGGCCGTGCTGTTGAGCTGCAATGCTTTTTCCGGGCAGGTCACCGGTCCGTCCACTCCTCCGAGGGTCGCGTGCAAGCGGAGCGAGAGAATCGTGTTGAGCGGCATCTGGTGCGGCGCGTCGACAGAGACTGCGATGCCGCCCAGATGGGGTGTGGCGTCGGCAACCGTCACGGGCGGGAGGAACGACGCTTCCACCGTCACGTAGTGGCCAAGACCAACGGCAATCCTCGGCCGCGGAAACACCGGCGCCAGTTCCGAGTTCTCCGACTTGTTGAAGCCGCAGGCGCCTGACGACCGGCTGATCGCGCTCGGCGGCGACGGCATGGCTGTCAGCTCACCCGCCACAACCACGCGACCGCGGGTCAGTCCAAATGTCCCGGGCATGGCACCAAAGGCCAGCGGGCCGGCGAAGTACGCGATGAGTTGCGATTCCGGCGTGTCAGCGGCCGGTTTGCATACCACCTGGGCGGCGAGCGCGGCGGGCACCGATGGAATCAGGGCCGCACGGACGAGAGTTCGTAAGATTCGCATGCGGGAACATATGACCGATGATCAACCCGGCGCCACACTCTGCCGCAGGGCATCCTCCGCCGCGCCGAGGTCGCTCGCATCGGTGTAGTAGTGCGGCGACACGCGCAGCAGCGATTGCGCACCGACCCGCTGCAGTGCCACGAGGTTCTCGTCACGTCCCTGCGCCGACACATTCACCCCGCGTTCCCGCAGCGCTCGCACCAGGGCAGCGGCTTCGATGCCGGCGCACTCGAAGGTCGCAATCGCCGACAACTGCTCGCCACGATCGAGGGCGCGAATCCCCGGGATCGCGCCCAAACGTGCGCGGGCATCGCCGGCCAACATGTGCGCACGGGCCGCGGTGCGGGCCACGCCAGCGTCCATGGCATAGCGAGCGGCGGCGGCCATCCCCAGCACGAGCGCGATAGGCTGCTCCCACTGCTCGAATCGGCGCGCGCCGTCGTACAGGTCGTAGCGGCCCGGTGCCGGCCAGTTGGCGCCGCGCATGTCCACCAACAATGGGTGCGCACCCCGCGCCAGCGCCGCATCGGACACGTACAGGAAACCAATCCCCCGCGGCCCGCGCAGGAACTTCCGCGCGGTCGCGGCCATGAAGTCGCAACGCAACTCGTTCACATCAACGTCGACCTGCCCAACAGCCTGGCACGCGTCGATCAGGTATGGCACGCCGGCCGCGGCGCATTCGGCACCGACGTCCGCGGCACGCTGCACCATGCCGCTGAACGTGGGGATCCAGGTCAACGCCACGAGGCGCGGCCGCTCCGACGCGATCAGCGCCCGCACACTCGCCGGGTCCACGCCCCCGGCAGGGAGTTCGGCGGCCTCGACCACGCGAACACCTGAGCGCGCCGCCAGCGCCTCGAACATCAGCCGGTTGGAGAGGTAGTCGGCGGATGTCGTGAGGATCACGTCGTCCCGCGCAAAGTCGAACGACGCCAGCGCCTGGGCATATGCCGCCGTCGCGCTCGACGCCACGGCGATGTTGCGGGACTGCGCGCGGATCAGCGCGGCGAGCGCGCGATACGCCGCGTCGATCGGCGCCCGCGTCGCAGCGGCGGCCTCATAGCCGCCAATCTCCGCCTCCAGGGCCAGGTGCGCCTGCACAGCGTCCGTGACGAGGCGGGGCGGGAGCGCCGCGCCAGCATTGTTGAGATGGTGCCGCTTGAGGCAACCGGGCGTGTCGCTGCGCCAGCGCGCCACGTCGTCATCAACGATCGGCGCGCTCACCGGCGATGTCACGGTTGCATCAGCTCGAGCTGCCCAGCCACTCGTCTGCCGTGAGGGTGAACCGGGGAATCGACGCCTCGAATCGCGTGGTGTCTGCGCGGACAAAGCGGTACTCCCCTTCCATGTGACCGTTCGCAGACTTGAGCACGCAAAAACTCTGGTACTCGTGCACGGCGCCCGGCACCAGCAACGGCTGCTCGCCAACAACGCCGTCGCCTGCCACGACGGTGTCTTCACCGATGGAATCGTGAATGCGCCAACGCCGCGACAGCAGCTGTGTCGACTGCTGGCCCGTGTTCTCGATGCGCACGTTGTACGCAAACACGTACTGACGTTGTTCCGGAATCGACTGCTCAGGGAGGAACGTCGGCCGCACGGTAATGCGGATCCCCTCGGTCATCCGGTAGTAGAAGGGCGCGGTGTCAGGCATGGGTGCTGACGGCAAGATACCGGGACACAGGCGCCTGTCCAACTCAACGACCAGGCGCCTCCGGGAGTATTCTGCTTGACCCGATATTCATAAACTGTTCATTATTCGGGTCGCCAACCCGAACCCGCTCCGAGGCCCCGATCATCCATAGCCGGCGTGCGCGCCAGGTCGCAGTTGCGCTCGTGTCGATGGGCGGGCTGACGAGCGCAGTCGCCGCACAGGCGACGCCGCCGACGACGGCCGATTCGGCCGCCGCGCGGCGACTGCACGCCGTGCAGGTGACCGAACCGCGCGCGCCTGCCGTTGTTGGCGGGGCGACCGCCGTCGTGATGCAGACCGGGAAACTGCGCGGGTCGCCGGCGCCGCTCCTCAATCACGTCCTTCGCGAGTCGCCGTTCGTCCACGTGCGGCAAAACTCGAGGGGCGAAACCGAGCTCTCCGTGCGCGGGTCGGATTCGCGCCAGGCGACGATCCTCCTCGATGGCGTACCGATGTCCCTCGGATGGGATCATCGTGCCGACCCATCATTGATCCCGATGACGGGAGCCGAGCAGCTGGTCATTGTGCGAGGGTTGGGGTCGGTGCTCGGCGGTCCGAATGCGCTGGGTGGCACGATCTCTATATCGCAGGGTCCGCTGAGCACGCCTGCCGGCACACGCGCCGCGTGGGCCGGGGTTGGCGTTGACCGGGCCACGGCGTTTGTACTGTCGCTCGGCGCAGACCGGACGGTTGCGGCGCGCAGCGGAACGGTCACGATGAGGGCTGGCGTTTCGCACCGCGACCGGGACGGCTTCGCGTTGCCCGGCGGCGCTACCGACCCGACGTCGCGCGAGGGGTTGCGCACCAACTCTGATCTTCGCGAGACCGACGCGTTCGCGTCCGCACGTTGGAAGGACCCGCGAGGACGCTTTGTTGGACTCACCGCCACCGGCTTCAGTGCCGAACGCGGCGTGGCTCCCGAAGAACACCTCTCTGCGCCCCGCCTGTGGCGTTACCCGGACAGCAAGCGCGCGGTGATCGGGCTCGCGGCTGGCACGGGGCCCTTCACCACAAGGCTGGGAACGGGCGCACTCGAGCTCAGCTCTGGCCTGAACGCCGGACACGCGAGGGTCGAGTCCTTCACAGACCGCACGTACCGCACGGTGAATGGCAGGGAGCTCGGTGATGAGCGCACGACATCAGCACGGGCGCTGCTCACGCACTCGCTCCCCAGGGGTGCGTCGCTTGGAGTATCCTGGACTCGGGCCGACGTGCGGTACATCGAAACCCTCGCGCCGGCCGCCGGCGTGCGGTACCGTCAGATCCTTACCAGCACGGCAGCAGAAGTGGCTCTGCCGGTCGGCGCGCACACCAGCGTATCGCTCGGCGCGGCATTCGACGGGGCCAACGCTCCCGAGTCGGGCGGACGCGAATCCGCACCGGCGCCATTTGACGATCTCGGTTGGCGAGCAGGCCTGACGCATGAGTTGAGTGACGCGTGGCGCCTGAGCGCGAGTACGAGCAGCAGGGCGCGATTTCCTTCGCTGCGCGAACTCTATTCTGGCGCGCTCAACCGGTTTCGTCCCAACCCCGACCTCAAGCCTGAAACGCTTCTGGGAATCGAAGGCGGCGTCACGTACCGCGGCGCGTTGGGGGACATTCCGCAGGCCACCGTGCAGATGACGGCGTTCCGGCACCACCTCTCCGACGCCGTGGTGCGCATTACGCTCAGCGATCCCACCCGGTTCATGCGCGTGAATCGCGACGCCATCGAAAGCCTCGGACTCGAAGGCCTCCTCGGGCTCACCTTCGGCAATGTCCGCGACCAGTCCGTCACACTCGACGGCGACTTCTCGGTTCAACGGATCACGATCCGCGACCAAACAGCGTTGAGCGCTGAGCGCCATTCCGAGAACAACCCGGAACTGCGCGGCTCGGCAACGCTCGGCTTCCCGCTGGCCTATGGAATGCGCGGATTCGGCAGTGCGCGCCACGCGGGGGTACAGTATTGCCTGAATGTGGAAACGGGAGCGGAGGTGAATCTCGCGGCCACCACCGTCACAGATCTTTCGCTGGAGCGCAGTTTTTCGCTGGCGCGCGGCGTCTTTCGGTCGCTGCGCGCGCTGGTTGCGGCGGATAACGTGGCCAATACCACGGCGTTTGATCAGTGCGGACTTGCCCAACCCGGTCGCACACTGCGGGTGATGTTGTCGTTGCGATAAGTCGCGCCGACTGCGATCCGCCCTGCGCTACCTCAGCCGCCGAGTGAACCCGGGTTGATGCGCGCGCTTCCCGGGAGGGAATCGAGCAAGGGGCGGAGGTCCGCCGCCCGCTCAAGCGTCGTCACGAAAGTCAGTCCCGGCCGCGTCACCACCAGCAGCTGTGACACACCGAACAACACCACGGTACCCCCTTCGGCGTGCACCACATTGCCCGTCGCATCCACGAAATGCACGTCGCCCAGCGCACCGTTGCCCGCATCATCCAGTTCGCGCACGCGACGCAGGCCAGCCCAGGTTCCCACATCGTCCCAGCCGAATTCCGGCGCCATCACCAGCAAGCGACCAATCCGCTCCAGCAGGCCGTGCTCGATTCCCACTGGTCGCGCTGTGCGTGCAAACGCCGGCACGTCACCCGCCGTGAGGGCTCCAAGCCCCTGTGAGACTTCAGGCACGTACAGCGCGAGCGCGTCGAGAAACTCCTGCGCCTGGCCCACCACGATTCCCGAGTGCCACAAGGCGCCGCCGCTTCCGAAAGCCACGGCTGCCGCCGGACCCGGCTTCTCCACGAACTGCGCCACGTCGGCTACCCCACCAGCTGAAATCGGCTCGCTATGGTCGAGTAGCGCTCCTGGAACGATGTGGCCAAACCCCGGCTCCGTTCGCGTCGGCCGAACGCCGAGCGCCACCAGCGCGCGTTCGCGCGCCGCCACCTGGGCGGCACGACTGACTGCTGCCCGAAACGCCTCCGGAAACGCGGCAGCGAGATCGGCGTGAATCGCACAAACGGCCGCCTGGTCCCCAGCACGTCGCTTCACTTCCGTGACACCCCACGCAAGGGCCGCCGCCGTTCCTATTGGGCGCTCCTCCACGAGCACGTTCGCGGCAGGCACCGCGGGTAGTGCGGCACGCACGCGATCGGCGATATCGGCGCTCGTCACCACGAGGACACGCTCGGCGGGAACGATGGGATCGAGCCGACCCACGGTATCTGCGACCAGCGGACGGCCATCCACGAGAGCAAGCACCGGCTTTGGCGTCGCTGGTGTCGCGAGCGGCCAGAACCGGGAACCAATGCCGCCGGCGAAAACCACGGCCCAGATGGGCGGTGCGCCCGTCGCCGGGTCAACGGGCGCGACGGCGGGATACTCCATCGTCCCCGACGAGTGCGAGCCCGGGCCTGATTCGTACGACGGTGGCGGCTTCACAGGGAGTAAGATACGACTGTGCCCCGACTCGGCGACCTTGACCTCGACCGCCACCTTCGCGACCCCGCGATCAAGGCGAACTTCGTGACGCCGATGTTCGATCTCATCGCACCGCGGTACGACGATTTCACACGTCTCTTTTCGTTCGGGATGGATCGGGGATGGAAGCACGAACTCCTGACCGTGGCGCTGGCCGTTTGGCGTGCAGGAATTGACAACAGCCGCTCAACCTCCGACTCGGCGTTCAACGCAGTAGATCTGGCCTGCGGCACGGGCGACATAGCTTTTGCACTGGCGGCGGAGTGGCGCGCGAGCGTTGTGGGCATCGACGCTTCACAGGCGATGATTGCGCGGGCACAGTCGTCACTGACAGCCGCAGGATCGCAGGCAGGACCTGGAGCCCTGCGGTTCGTCGTCGGCGACCTCGGCGCAACGGGGCTTCCCGATCAATCTGCCGACATCGTCACGGCCGGCTACGCGTACCGAAACGGCCCGCCGCTCCAGCAGGCGCTCGCGGAATCCGCGCGCATTCTGCGACCCGGCGGTGTGCTGGCCGTGCTCGACTTTTACAAACCGGCGAACATCGTTTGGCGTTCACTCTTCGTGAACTATCTGCGCCTGGCTGGAAACGCTGTGGGCTGGTGGTGGCACCGCGAACCCGTGGCCTACGGGTACATCGCCAAGTCCATCGAGACGTTCGTCTCAGCCGCTGACTTCACCCAGGCGCTGCATGCGAACGGCTTCGGAGTCGTCGATGTGCGCCGGAAGCTCGGCGGTGGCGTAGCGATACATGTCGCCGTGCGCACCGCCGAGCGCGTGACCTAGCGCCCGCGAGTGTCCTCGTTTGGTCCGCGTACCGGCTTGAGGCGAACCCGCTCGCGCTCAGACTGATTCATCCGCTCCGGGGGCGAGTCGTTGCCCCTGCCCCGTGGCACCGCCATGCGCGGCTTGTTGGGCGTGGCGTCACGACGACCGTCGCCGCCCACCCGGCCACCACGGTCATCCCGCTCGCCGCAGCAGCGGTCGTCACGGTCGTTGCGGGGTGGGTCGGTGCGACGGGGGTCCCCACGACGGGGATCGTTCCACCCACGGTCATCGCGCCGGTCGTTCCAGTCGCGGTCGCGACCGCGTGGCGCGACGATTACCGGCTGGCGGCCAATTACCACGCGGGGCGAGACGACCACACGGGGAGAGACCACCACACGCGGTGCAAACACCACGCGGGGAGCAATCACACGATGACCATTGCGAATGCCCACATAGAT
>JARIET010000100.1 GCA_031127185.1 Gemmatimonadota bacterium
TTGTCCCAGAGGCCGATGCGCGGCGCCTTGAGCTTCGATGCGGTCGCGGGCGCGGCAGTACGCGTGCCCTCGAATGCGACGCCGAGGTCTGCGGATGCCTTCTCGATGATCGCGCGCGTCGAGGCCTTACCCCGCACGTAGAACGAGCCAGCCGGAAAGACGGTTGTGCCGACCGTCGTTGCAACGGACGTGCGTGAGACTTCTTCGCCCGCCTTGAGCAGGCGGTTGAGTGCGGTGAACGCGTTGTTCGTGCGGCCACTGAAGAAGAAGCCGCTGGTGCCCGCAGTCGTGGCGACAGTGCCCTTGGGATACGAAACGTTCCAATCGGTCACCCGCTCGAACGGGCCGGTGAATCCGTCGAGAATGCGATCGAACTCGATGCCCATCTGGTAGGCGAGTGTCCAACCGGCGATGTCGTAGGGCGGCGTCGGTGGTCCGCCGGGAATTGGGAACACATCCGGATGCGCCTGCGGCTCGAACATGTCGATCACATGCGGCCGGAACGACTGGTCGGTTTTGATCACGAACGAACCGGCGGCGTACTGCTTGCCCGCCACGGTGAACGGTGCCGTCGCGCGCTGGACGGTGATGCCGGTCTCGCGCAGCGAGTTGATGAACTTGATTGCCGTCGGGAAATCCGCCTGCGTGGACGGAATGATGTATCCGCGCGGGTCGCGCAGATCCGGCTGGCGCAGCGCGGCGAGCGCGGCGGCATCTGCGGCGCCAGTGGCGTCGCCGCCCCCACGGCCACCGGGTCCGCCGCGACCGCCCATCGTGGCGCCGACGGCCTGCACGCGCCGGTAGTTGGGCGTCCAATAGTCCTTGCTGCCGCGGTCGATCGCCTGCCTTCCCATCGTGTAGATGTTGAAGAGCAGGTTCTCGCGCATCCGCGCACCATAGTCAATGAAGCCACGGTTCATCGCAATCGAGTAGTCAATCGATTGGCGGAAGCGCCACTCCTGCGGCGCAATGGGATACGCGAGGTCGGCGCTCGGTACCTGACGCTGCGCCACGAAGGGGACGCGCATTGGCGTCGGGCTGCCGATCATCTCCGTGAGCAACGCGATGATGTTGTGGAACGTGGCGGTGTTGCGGATACCGCCATTCCACCAGCCGTCATAGGGGCCGCCGGTGCGCATCGTGGCGCCGGGCTTGTCCTCGAGGGCAAGCCGGGTGTGCATTGCCGCGCCGACGGACTGCAGCCCGAGGATCAGCATCGGGTGCAAGTTGGGGTTGTACGGATCTCGCAGCGGCGGCGAATAGACGATGGTGCCGGCGGGGCCGCTCTGGTGGTGGTTGTACAAAATCTGCGGGAACCACTCGTGATACAGCACCCGATTGATGTTCTCCGTCTCGGCTTGCGTCGAGGTGAAGAACTCCCGGTTGTTGTCGTGGCCGATGTACTTCTGGTACAAGCGCGGCAGGTTGGCGAGCGAGCGCTGCTCGGGTACGGGATTCCGCATGTACCAGTCCGCGACGAGGTCGTTGCCGTCGGGGTTCGCGTGCACGAGGAGGATCACGCAGTCGTTCAGGAAGCGCAGCGTCTCGTCATCGGTGCGACTCGCGAGCTGGTAGACCATCTCGCCGAGTTGCTGCGCGCCGAGTGTTTCGGTGGCGTGGAGTCCGCCATCGATCCAGACGACGGCTTTGCCTTCCCTCGCCAGCGCGCGCGCCTGCGTTTCACTCAACCCCTCGGCGAGCGCCATCCGCCGCGAGATGTCCTTGAGGCGCGTGATGTTGCGCCAGTTGTCGGGTGACGTCGCGATCACCATATAGTGCGGCCGCCCCTCTGCGGTCTTGCCGATCTCCACGACGTGGATGCGATCGCTCTCGCGCTCGAGCTTTTTCCAGTAGTCGGAGATCTGCTTGTAGTTGGCGAGGAAGTAGTCGTCGCCGAAGTTGTTGCCGAATTGTTCTTTCGGTGTCGTGATTCTCTGAGCGCTCGCGGCCGTGGATAGAATGGCGAGCGAGAGGGCGGCGAGGATGTGGCGTGAGCGCATTCGACGGCTCCGTGGGGGCTGTCGAATTGTACGCGCTGCTCAACGGCGTTGCTCGCACGGCGTTCCTCTCGGCGAGCTAATTCTTCGCCGCAACTGCGCGGCTCGCATGCGCTCGCCTATGAGGAACGCCCGTGCTCGCGTCTGGCGGGCGCGCGGTTGACCGCGCCTATCGCGCCAGCCCGTGCTCGCGCCGGAGGCGCCGCACCTCTTCCTTCGTGCGGCGGTATTTCTCGGGCACGCCCTTCTCCGTATTCACCACGCGGCCGCGCGCGTCGAACTTCTTCGTCATCCAGGCCGGCCACTCGAGCAGTCTCCGGTCTGGCAGGGCCGTGCGGCTTGCGTATACCGCACAGCGGAACACATACAGCACGCAGGGGTCCTGCTTGGACTTCGTGAGGTCGCAGAGCCGCACATAAAGGCGTTCGGGGTCGCGGCGCGCGAGGTCTTTCAGGGATTTCACACCGAGGAGTCGGAAGTCCGCCGCTATTGACGGGCCTACCCCCGGCAGAGTCTGAAACTCATCGTGCGCCACGCACCCCTCCGATCGTTATTGGCGTCCTACTTCTGCTTCGCCGTCGCCGCCGTGGTCCCATTAATGAATGCCGTCAGCGCCGCGACTTCCTTCTTGCTCAAGCCAAGGTCCGGCATCTCGGCGTTCGGGTTCGTGCGCGGACGGATCTTCGGGTTCTCCAGCCACATGGCAAGGTAGGTGGCGTCGTACGTCTTTCCCGTGAGATTCGGACCCACGTCCTGCATCGGCCCCTTCTGGTCAATTGTGGCGTTCGCGTGACAGGTGATGCAGCCTTTTGCGACGAATAGGCGCTTGCCGCGCTCACCGTCGGATATCGTCGCGATGGTACTCTTGCCGTCGGTTGCTTGCATCGGAAGCAGCGGCAGGTCGCTCGGGCCGAAGCCACTCTTGATCGTCACCTTCCACTCGCCCGCCTTGGGCACCACGAGCGATGCAGTGTACTGGCCCTTTGTCTTGCCCGGGATCGCGTCGGCCCGCACGACCGTGGGGTTCAACAGCGATCCCATTCGGGCCTCTACGCTCGGCTTCAGGTCGTGCATCAGCTCGAGGCCGTGTTGTCGGATCTTAAAGCTGAACTGCGTGGGCGCGCCAAGGCTCAGTGTGTCCGGCAGTTCATCCACCGTGATCACCGCCCAGCCGCCGAACGCATATGCGCTCGCGGCAGTGGCCACGACGAGGGTGAGTGTCAGGGACAAGGTGCGACGAGTCATCGAAAACTCCGCTGGGGTCGAGAATGGGATTCCACACAGCCCCGCAATGTTTAAGCGACTACTTGTCGGACCAGATGGCGAGTTCGTTGCCAGCGGGGTCGGAAAAGTGAAAACGTCTTCCACCCGGAAACGAGAAAATCGGCCTGACTATTCTCCCACCGGCGCGCTCCACACGAAGCACCATGCCCTCGAGATCCACGGCGTAAAGAATCACGAGCGGGCGACCCACCATCTCCTTGTCTTCACCGTTGAATCCACCGTCGAGCGCCGCATTGGTGAAGCTGGAGTAGGTCGGGCCCCAGTCCTGGAACGTCCAGCCGAATGCGTCGCCGTAGAACTTCTTCGCCGCCGGAATATTGTCGACGCCGAACTCCACATACTGAATCCCCAAGTCCACCGGCGCATTTGCCATCATTGTCGCAGTCCGTTGTAATAGAAGGGCTGATATCATACCGAAGAAAAGCCGAAAGCACAAGGTGGTCGCCGGACCCCAGGGCCGGCGAGTAACAGTTGGTGCACAACTTCCTCCTTCTGGGGCCGCCGCAGGCACATTTCGCACGTGCCCACCACACGCCTTGTGTTCTTCAATCCTGCGTCGGGATCTGCGTGGATCGCCCAGCGCACGATGCGGGCCATTGAGCAGCTGGTGCGGATTCCAGGCACCCAGGTTGTCGCGACGGAACGAGGGTCTGTGGCCGGGCAGGTGCACGATCATCTCACGCCTGCCGTCCGGCGGGTCTACGCGATTGGCGGTGACGGCACGGTGGGCGATGTCACCACGGCACTGGTCGAATCTGACGTGGCGCTCGGCATCATCCCCTGCGGCACGACGAACGTTCTCGCACGGGAGTTCGGCATCTCGATGTGGACGAAGCGCGCCGTGGAGCAGCTCGAGGCGAGCGAACGCACCGTTGGCCTGCGCACGTGGCGGGTAGGCGAGCACACGGCCGTGCTCGGATGCGGAGTGGGCTGGGATGGGCGTGTGATGTGGCGATCTCCGCAAGCGCTCAAGCAACGTCTCGGGCGCACAGCTGTTGCCTTGATTGGCCTGCGTGAAATCGCGAATTACGAGTTCCCGCCACTGGTTCTCACTGGCGTGGATGAACACGGCGCGACGATCACGATACGCGGCACGTCAGTGATTCTCGCAACGGTGAAGCGTTGGGCCGGCGGCAATACCGGCATCCCGCAGGCCGACCCGACCGACGACTTCATCGACGCGGTCGTGCTCCAATCGAAATCGCGGTTCCACCTGCTCACCTTTTGGTCGCTGATGACCACGCCAGGTGGACGTCCACTGATGTTGCCGGGAGTCCGCACGGCGCGGCTGCGATCGGCCCGCGTGGAGTGCGAAGATGGTCGCGCGATTGAAGCGCACGTGAATGGCGAAGGGGTCGCGAAGACGCCTTTCACGCTGGAGCCCGGCGGCATCGTGCGAGTGCTCGTGCCCTGAAAACGAACGGGCCCACACCGAGAACGATGTGGGCCCGTGAATGCGAAGCGAGGTGCGGTTGCTGTCGCTACCGCATGCCCATCGTCGCCATCCGAATCCGGTTCAACCGTTCCGGCGTTCCCTGAAATAGTCCTTCCGGATACTTCCGGTAGCGGATGATGTCGGCGTAGATCGGCCCCTGGTCGTAATGATTGAGGCTCATGCCGGCGAGGAACTGCAGGCGCAGGTTCTTGTCGCGGTTGATCTGGGCGTCGGCCATCCACGGCGCGAGCGCGGGGCCCTGCGCCGCAAACGTCGAGAACAGGTCGGTCGCCGAGTAGAAGCCAATCTCGGCGAGCGACTGCCGCACGGCTGCGTACTCAGGTTTCGCGAGCCGCTCTTCGATCAGGTCGATGTTGATCGGTCCATCCTGCTTCTGGCCGAGGAGCACGACGTCGTAGCCGCCGCCCTGATACTCGTTGCCGAAGACCATACCGTTCGGGAACACTGAGAGGAAGGTCGAGATCTCGCTCTTCACTGCGGCGAGATTGCTCTCGTAGAGCTGCACGAACACGGTGACGACGCCGCCCGGATTCAGGCGATCCTTTGCGAGCTCGAAGAACTCCTTCGTGTAGAGCGTCGCCGCGCCCTTCACCCACGGGTCAAACGGATCAGAGGTGATGGCATCGAACTTTTCCTTCGTTGTGAGCACGTAGTGGCGCGCGTCGTCGACGACGACTTCGACCTTTGGATTGTCCACTACGTGGAAGTTTTCGTTTCCAAAGAACTTCGACACGACCTCAGGCACCAGCGGTTCGATCTCGACGATGGTCTGCCGCTCCACCATCGGGTCAATGCTCGCGGCGCCCGCCGTCACACCAGCGCCGCAGGCAATCACGAGCACGCGCTTGGGGTTGGTTGGCACCAGCGTGGTGAGGTGACCAAGCATGCGCTGCAGCCGCATGTCCTGCGGTTCACTGGACGCCTGCACCTTGCCAGCGTTGTGGTAGTTGAGCACGCCGTTCCAGAGCTTCGAGACGGCCATCGACGAGTTCATGCCCTCGCCAACGTAGATCCACTCGCCATGGTCATTGATGCGCGGCGCGGAGAAACGGCCGTAGCCCACGAGCAGTGCGGGAATCGGGATGATCGTCGTGCCCACCCAGATCGTGACGGCCGCAATGGCGACAGCGAATCCGGCGCCCTTGCTGGTAATCGTCGTCGAACCGTCCTCGCGCACTTTGAGCACCAGCATCAGCGCGGCGGCGAGTGCCGCAAAGGCGATGAGCACACGCTGGCCGTTCTGCGTGCCGATCGCGGCAATAAGCCAGAGGCTGGCGATCATCGAACCGACGATCGCGCCGACTGTGTTGGCGGCGTACACCGTGCCCACCACGCGGCCTGGGTCCTGCCCCTTTGTGCTGACGGCAGCGAGGGCGAGTGGGAAGCTCGCGCCCCAGAGAATCGCGCCGGGCAGCACCATCCAGAGCGCCTTCACGAGATCCACCTGGAAGATCGTCGCGAACGAACTCGTCAGAGTGGGGTTGATCGGCCAATAGGGCATGGCTTGCGTGGCGGACCAGGCCGCCCAGCCGAGCGCGAGGACGAGGAGGAACTGGCACCACCCCAGCGCGCTGCGCGCGGACTCTCCGCTCTTGGCGAGATACGATCCGACGCTGCTTCCGATGCCGAGGCCAAAGAGGAACGTGGCGAGGATCATCGAGAAGGTGTACGTCGTCTGGCCCAGCGAGAGGCCGAGGAGGCGGGTCCAGACGACTTCCGACGCAAGCGCGACCATGCCCGAGAGGCCGATCGTGATGTAGACGAGCTTGGCGCCGGGCGCGGCCATCGGTCCGACCGTGGCCTCGGATTCCGGTGGCGGCGCGTACTTGGTCTTCTTGGCGAGGGCGAGGGCGATTAGTGCCACGGCGACGTTGAAGACGACGCCCACGAGGCAGGCCGTCGTCATGTCGAAGTTGCGCAGCAAGTAGTAGCCAGCGAGGAGGCAGCCGATCACGGCGCCGAAGATGTTGCCTCCGTAGAAGAACCCGAGCCACGACACTCCGGAGGGAGTCGTTTCCACGTACCGCGCGATGGCCGGGAGTGTGGCGCCCATCAGCAGCGTTGGCGGGAGGAGGGCAATGGCGCAGAAAATGGCGCGGACGATGATGCCGAAAAACCCGCTGCCGCCGATGGCCGTGTAGAGTCCGCCGATGTGGGGCAGGATGAGCGGGATAAGGATGCCAAACGCGGCGATACCCAGCTCCAGATATGCGTAGACCTTCAGCGGATGCTCGGCGCGCTTGACGTACCTGGAAAGCAGAAACGAGCCCAGACACATTCCGCCCATGAAGGTGCCGAGGATGACGCCCATCGAGATCGCGCTGGAGCCGACGATCAGCGAAAGGAGTTGCAGCCACACCACTTCATAGATGAGCGCCGCGCATCCGCTTCCAATGAAGAGGATGACCATAAAGGGAAGCAGCGGGCGTTCGATCGTGGCCGATTGTGTCGATGCGGTCATGGTCTCGTAGTCGGATGCAATTATTTGGGAAGGCGGTAGAATGTACCGCCCGGTAGACAGGGGCGCACCAGACTCTACGGCCACCTCGGTCGTCGTGCTGGCGGCGACTGCCGCTTCCTCTCCGGACCTCGAACGCGCATTCTTTGAAACCTATGCCACCCAAAAAACCGCTCAAAAAGACGCGCTCCACCAAGAAGCGCAAAGTCGGCGCCAAGGGCGCGCGTGGCCTCGAGGCGTCCAAGCTTGATGGCGGAGCGCTTCCGGCAACGGTCGAGGGACTCAAGCGGCAAATCGTGAAGGACGGCGGCGTCGTCCTGAGCACCTACCGAGATCCGCTGGGTGGCAAATGGCAAGTATTCGCCGCGCTGCCAATCGACATCGTGGAGCCGACGCCGTTCCAGCGCGATCTCTCCGAGACGCATGTCGACAAGCTCTCCATCGCCATCGACAAGCTCGACCGTTTTCTGGATCCGATCATCGCGGTGCCCGCGGGCGACGCCGGGAAATACTGGTCACCGAACGGCTATCACCGTCTGGGCGCCATGAAACAGCTCGGTGCAAAGTCGATCACCGCGTTGGTCGTCCCCGACCCCGATGTGGCGCACAAGATCCTCGCACTCAACACCGAGAAAGCGCACAATCTTCGGGAGAAATCACTCGAGGTGTCGCGCCTGGCCGTGACGCTGGCGGAACTCGATGGCGGCCCGGAAAAGAACTTCGCGCTCGAGTTCGAGGAGGCCGCGTTCATCACGTTGGGTTTCTGCTATCAGGAAAACGGTCGGTTCTCGGGTGGCGCCTACCACTCCATCCTGAAACGCATTGATGTGTTTCTGGGCGACAAACTGCCAAAGGCACTCGAGACCCGCCGGGCGCGTGCAGCTCAACTGCTCGAGCTCAACGAGCACGTGAATGAAGCGGTGAAGGGACTCAAGGCCAAGGGACTCGAGAGCCCGTACCTCAAGGCCTTCGTGGTCGCGCGCGTGAACCACCTGCGGTGGGTGAAGCAGAAGCACCCTGACTTCGACGATACGATGGCGACGATCCTGAAGGCGGCGAAGAAGTTCAACGTCGCGAACGTGCGCGCGGATCAGGTGGCCAGGAGCGGTGGAGCGCCGTCGAGCGAGGAATAGCCTCGCAGCGCAGGTCCAGTGGCGACGGCGATAGCTGGGGATCGACTCGGCGCTACCGCGGATTGGCTAGATTTTCCGCGGTAGATTCTCCCCTCCATTCGAGGCTCCCTGATGTCGTTTCGCCTGCCGATGCGCGCGTACACTGCCTGTGCCGCGCTGGTCGCATCGATCCCCGTTTTCGCCGCTGCGCAGCTCAATCCTCAGGCCATCAAGCCCGGGCGCGATCCCAGGCAGCCGATTGATTCCGCCTATACGGCCAAAATCAAGGAATACACCACCGAGACCTTCTTCCTCTCGCCACTCGTGGACTACCTGCCGGCGTCGCGAACCGTCCCGACGCCAACGGCCGTGCTCGGCGACATCGCCGGAAGTCCGACGAAGCTGCCGTACTCCAGCGAGGTGTACGACTACATGCGGCGCCTCGCCGCTGCGGCTCCCAAGCGGGTGAAGGTCTGGTCGATCGGCAAGACCGAAGAAGGGCGCGAGCACATCGCGGTGGCCGTGGCGAGCGACAAGCTGATGGCGCAATACGAGGCCAACAAAGCACGCCTGGCGAAGCTTGCCGATCCGCGCACGATCAATCACGACGACGCGCAGGCGGCCAGTCTGATCGCCGAGTCAGTGCCCGTCTATTACCTGACCGGCACGATTCACTCCACGGAGGCCGGCGCGCCTACGGCACTGATGGAGCTCGCCTATCGTCTCGCGGTGGACGACAGTCCGTACATCCGAAACATCCGCGACAACGTGATCACCGTCATCACGCCCGTCGTCGAGGTG
>JARIET010000101.1 GCA_031127185.1 Gemmatimonadota bacterium
GGTGTCCTTGAGGTACTTCTGCCACGCGGTGATCAGCACGAGCCGGCGGCGCTGAGAATTAATGAAGTCCATCGCCGTGGGCGCTCGGCCCGGCACCCAGCTATTGAGTTGTCCGTTGTTGTTGGCGACCGTCGGGTCAGGCGCCGCGCCACCGCCACCACCGCCGCCGCCGCGCCCACCGCGACCGTACGTCGTGACTACCGCGGCCATATCGAGCCCGAGCTGCTTGGCCTTGAACTGGACGTAGGAGTCAAACGCGGCGGCCGATTCTTCGCTTATGCCACCGCGACTCCCCGCCACAGTCGGCGGCGCGCCGATATCGTGCGTCTTGGCACCCAGCGACCTGAGTTTGTCCGCGAACGCGGTGAACACCGGGTCTGTGTTCTGTTGCGGCCGCACACCGATGCGGAGCCCGGCGAGGTTGATGTTTGAATTGAAATGGAACGGCATTGTGATCGACCCCGGGTCCTTCTCATCGGCGCCGTGGATCACGTTGAACACAAGCGCCGCGTCTTCCACGGTCCGTGTCATTGGGCCCACCCGGTCCATTGACCACGCGAGAACCATGCCCCCTTGCCGGCTCACGCGGCCAAATGTGGGGCGAAGCGCGCTGATGCCACAGGTCGTGGCCGGGCTGACGATGGAGCCCGATGTCTCGGTACCGATGCCGAATCCCACGCAGCCGGCCGCAGTCGCCGAACCCGGGCCAGCCGATGATCCGCTCGAACCCTGCGACACGTTCCACGGATTCTTCGTCGCCCCGCCGAACCAGTTGCCGCCCTGTGCGAACTGTCCGGTGGAGAGCTTGGCGATGAGCACGCCTCCCGCTTCGCGCAGCCGGACGACCACCTCCGAATCAAAGTCGAAGACCCGATTCTCAAAATCGCGGGCGCCCCACGTGGTGGGCGTGCCCTTCGCCGCGAACAGATCCTTCACTCCCCACGGAATCCCGTGCAACGGGCCGCGATACTTGCCCGCCTTGAGTTCGGCGTCCATCCGCGCGGCTTCGGCCATCCCCTGCTCTTCCATGATCGTCACGGCGCAGAGCAGTGTGGGATTGAGTTTCTTGAGCCGGTCGAGATAGATGCGCGTGATGCGCGTCGATGTGAGCTTGCCCGCCCTGATGGCAGCAGCCAGGCGATGCACTGGAAGAAATGCGATCTCCTCGTCGGTGGCCGGAAGGCTCCCGGCGAACGGTGCGAGCCTGAACGCGCCGGACGGGCCGGACGCCCCCGTGCCCCACGCGAACTTCTGACGCGCAAACGCCGCGGCTCCCTTTTCGCGATACGTCTTCTCGAGGAGAGCGCCGGTTCCGCCCGGGTATGGCTGAAAGGTCCACGAGACCTCTTCCATATTGTCGAGCGGAATCGGCGGTTCGGGCGCCGCACCCTGCCCACCGCGCCCACCGGCACCACCACCGCCGCCACCCTGCGCAATCGCCTTCGCGCCGAAACCGAACGTGCTCGCCGCCGCCGCGGTGAGGGAAAGGAACACGAAGTCTCGGCGGTCCAGTTCGCTCACAAGTCCGAGTTCATCGGCGGCACGCTCGGCGTGCGCCTGTTCCTGGTCCAGCAGGTCGAATTCGTCACGGGTCGTCATTTCACTTCTCCTGGGGATTCAGGCGCGTGCGGGAAACCCGCACAGAAATACGGCACGCCAGCGCCGAGCACAACTCGTTTCAAGCACACGGCTTCCCCGCGGCCATGCGCCGGATGCCCATTCCCTGACCGGAGTGCTGTCACAAGCTCCATACGCAGCCGTGACGATTCCCCATTCAGCCTTTACATCGCCGTGGCGATCTCCTGTCTTCCGCCGTGACCGGACGCGCCGACCTTCGCTGTCCGCCTGCGAATCCCGCACGCGTGCACCGCACCAGAAACCTCGGCACACACGGAAACCGATGCGCTACCTCCCCCTCGCGACGCTGCTTATCGTCACGCAGGCCGCCGCCCAGAATCCGGGCCAAGCCCAACAGAACGACACCACCCGCAAACTCGGCGTCGTGCAGATTATCGCCACGCCATCCGGCCGAGGCGAGGACCGCGCCGTCTCTGCGGTCGGAAAACTCGAACTGAAATCAGTCTCCGCCGGCACCAGTGCGCTCAAGGTCATCGAGCGCCTCCCGGGCATCAACTTCCAGAGCGCCGACCCGTGGGGCCGTTACGAATGGTCCACGCGTGTCACCGTTCGCGGATTCCAGACGGGCCAGATTGGCCAGACCTTCGACGGACTCCCGTTGGGCGACATGAGCTACGGCAACTACAACGGCCTTGGTGTTGGCCGAGCCGTTGACTCCGAGAATCTCGCGGGCGCCGGCGTCGCTCAGGGCAGCGGAGCCCTCGGCACGGCCAGCGCGAATAACCTCGGCGGCGTGATTCAGTACGCCTCTGACGCGCCCAAGGCAAACCGCACGCTTTCGCTCAACCAGACACTCGGGTCAGCAAACACCTACCGCACGGTGCTCCGCTGGGACACCGGCCTCTGGACGTCCGGCGAGAACGGGTTGAGCAGCTTCATTAGCATCTCCCGGCACGACAACGACAAATGGAAGGGCGGCTTCGTGCCCTCTTCTCCCGTGAACAAGGGCATCTTGGGGCGCAACGGACTGTTCCACGACGGACAGACCTGGCAAGAACAGGTTAATGCCAAGCTCGTCGGGTTCTTCGGCAAGCACCGCGTCACCGGCTACTATGGATTCTCCAACCGCAGCGAGGGTGACTACACCGACCTCTCGCTCGCGCGCTTCAACTCAAGTGGCCGTAACTGGGATCAATATTCGGACTGGAACACCGCGAGAGCCGCAGCCGTGAGCACAAATCAGGACGAGGCCTATTGGCAGTCGGCACTCGGCGCCCGTCGCGACAACATCGGGTACCTCCTCGTGGACCTCGGGCTCGGCGAGAATGCACGACTCGCCGTTCAGCCATATCTGCACAAGAACATCGGCAATGGCGACTGGACCGCGCCGAGCTACGGCGCCAGCTGGAGCCCCGATCCGATCTACTTCCGCCAGACCCAGTACGACGGTGACCGGAATGGTGCGAATGCGCGATTCAACGTGACGGCGGGCGGGAACCGCTTCGAAGCCGGGCTCTGGATGGAGAACAACACGACGAACATTCGCCGCGTGGGCTGGCGCCTCGTCAATGCCGCCAGCGGGCCGACCGTGGATTTCAACAACATCATCCGCCTCTTCTTCGACCGCACGGGTGACATCCAGACGACGGTGTTCTACGCGCAGAACTCCAATCGCCTGATGGACCAGAAGCTGAAACTCACGTACGGGGCCAAGTACCTGAATGTCACGGCCGACTACCACAGCAACGGCAACACGGCGAACGCCACGACGTTTGGCGACGCAGGGCGGCCGGACTTCAGCGTCACCGCCAAGGGCGAATTCCTGCCGCAGATTGGCGCCGTCTGGACCCTGAACGGCAATGACGAACTCTTCGCGAACTTCTCCGAAAACGTCAATCAGTTCCCGCTCAGCCCGCAATCGGGCGTGTACAACCTGAGCGCGGCGGGCTTCGACGCCTTCAAGAAGAACGTGAAGCCGGAGCGTGCCTCGACGCTCGATCTCGGGATTCGCACCAAGCGTGAGGGTGTTGAGGCATCGCTGGCGCTGTACTCCGTGGACTACCGCAACCGGCTCGTCAGCATCGCTAACTGCCAGCTGACGGCCACCTGCGCGTCGGTGTTCTCGAACGTCGGCTCGATCACGTCGTACGGAATGGAAGGCCTCGTGGTCTGGCAGATGGCGCCGGCCTGGAACCTGGCCACAAGCGCCTCGTTCAACAGCTCCAAGATCAACGACGACTACACCTCGGGTACGACCGTCGTGAAAGCCAAGGGCAAGCGGGTGGTCGACGCGCCGGTCGCCCTCTGGAGCTCCACGCTCAAGTACCGCAACGAAGGCTGGAGCGGCAACATCGGCACGCGTTTCACCGACCAGCGCTACTTCAGCATCCTCAATGACATGTCGGTGCCGTCGTCGCTCCTGTTCGACGGCGGTGCGGGCTACACCTTCGGAAACTTCGGGGCGGCCAAGGATGTGAATGTTCAGTTCAACATTTCCAACATCTTCGACGCCTCGTACATCGCCTCGGTCGGCACCGGCGGATTCAGCACGTCGGGCGACCTGCAGACCCTGATGGCCGGCGCGCGCCGCCTGATGTTCTTCACCATCGGCGCCAGCTTCTGACGTCCTTTCTGCCCGGGCGGCGGCTGACGTACTCTCGTCGGTCGCCGTCCGGTGCAGCAGGCCTCTCTTCCTATGCCAATCGCATCGTTTGGCGCGGCCGCTGCGAAGCGCGCCGCGCTTGTTGTTCTCGCCGCTTCATGCGGTGCAGCGCCGCTCGCGCATCCCACGGCACATCAGTCCTCGCCGCAGCCAGCTCGTACGCCGGTCGTCGTCATCTCCATCGATGGACTCAAGCCCGACTACGTGCTGGAAGCCGACAAGCACGGACTCAAAATTCCCAACCTGCGGCGGTTCGTGGCGACGGGCAGCTACGCCTCGGGTGTGCGCGGGGTCGTGCCAACGGTCACTTACCCGAGTCACACCACGCTGGTGACAGGCGCCTCGCCGGCCAGGCACCGCATTCTCTCCAATACCACGTTCGACCCATTCAACAAGAATCAGGGCGGTTGGTACTGGTACGCGGACGACATTGCGATTCCCACATTGTGGGACGCGGCACGCGAAGCGGGCCTGGTCACAACCAACGTGCACTGGCCGGTCACCGTCGGGGCGCGCATCACCTGGAACATCCCGCAGGTCTGGCGCACCGGCGAACCAGACGACCGCAAGCTGGTCCGCGCGCTCTCCACGCCCAATCTCGTTGCCGACTTGGAGCGCGAACTCGCCGAGCCCTACCCCGACGGCGCCGATGAGACCATCGAAGGCGATGAGCGGCGCGCGCGTTTTGGCGAACGGCTGATCGTCACTAAGCGGCCAGCGTTCGCCCTCACGTACTTCACGGCGCTCGATCACGCGCAACACGAATCTGGACCGTACAGCGCCGACGCGATCGCGACACTTGAACGCATTGACGCCATCATCGGACGCATCGAGCGCGCGGCGCGACAGGCACACGGTGGGCGCGTTGTGGTCGCCGTCGTGTCCGATCACGGCTTTGTTCCGGTGCAACGCCAGTTCAACCCCGGGGTCGCACTCCGGGAAGCAGGGCTGCTGGAGTTTTCGTCCCCGGACGACGACAAGCCGAAGTCCTGGCGCGCCGCTGCCTGGATTTCCGGCGGTGTCGCGGGAATCGTGATTCGCGATTCCACGGACGCTGACGCCCGCTCCCGCGTCGCGGCCCTGCTCGCCCGCCTCAAGGCCGACTCTGCGAACCGTATCGCTGCGGTGATCGACGCCACCGAGCTTCGCGCGCGGGGCGGCTACACCGGCGCGGCATTTCTGATCAACCTGCGGGCTGGAATGACGATGGGCAGCGCGCTCAAGGGCACGCTGATCAGCGAGACGAAGACCCGCGGCATGCACGGGTACCTCCCGGATGACCCGCGCATGCAGGCGAGCTTCTTTGTCGCCGGTGCAGGTGTTGCGGCTGGACGTAATCTGGGCTTGATAGACCAGCGCGACATCGCTCCGACGCTCGCCAGGTTCCTCGGCCTTACGCTGGCCACCGCTGAGGGAAAGCTCCTCCTTCCCTGACCCGGGCCTGGACGAGACGGGGCGGCAGCGCCGAGTGCGCCGCCGCCCCGTTCTTGCTTCGTCCGTTACCGAAGCGGCGCGGCCAGCTTGACGAAGTAGAGCGTCAGCCGGTCCCGGCTGCCACTCGGGAGCAGCTTCGGCGCAATCGCCGCAGCGCCGGCGTCGATCACTCCGAAATCGTCGTCATTCGCCAGCACCAGCATATCGCTTCCGACCAGCGTCACGCCCTCGAGCTTGTCGTGCGGATATCCGCCCGGGAGGGTGAGCAGGTCCAACACCAACGTCTTGGTCACCGGCGTGATTCCGGCCGCGGTGCGCTCGGCTGGGGTCAACGCTTCGAGCACCTTGCCGGTGAACACCTTGCCGCCGGCCGCATCGGCCGCGTCGCTCACATCGGTGGCGCCAGAGAGCGATATCTTGTACACCTTTTTGTGGACAGCGGCAGGAGTACCGCCCGAAAAATTCCCATCGCGCTCAATGACGAGGAACTCGGTGCTATTGATGGCGGTGATCTCGCTGATCAGGGTTCCGACCGCATCCGACACGTACACATACTGCTTGGTCGCCCCCGTGGCCACGTCGACCGTGAGAATGCGATGGGCATTACTCGCCCGCCCGAGCGCGGTGGTCGGATTGTCGAGTGGCGACTGCATCGCACCAACGAGTGTCTTGCCGTCAATCGTAAGCGCCAGACCCTCCATCCCTCGATTCGGGCGGCGCTTGCCCAGCACCGCGGGAAGCCTGCGTCCGCCGGCGCCCGTCCCAAACGGGTTCATTCGCTCCAGCGTGCGGCCAGTCGCATCGAAGTGAATGATGTGCGGGCCATACTCGTCCGAGACCCAGAACGACCCGTCGGGTGCAATGGCGAGCCCCTCAGGATCAATCCCTTCCGGATCCAGCGCCAGCGACACGCCTCCTGGACCCACCGCCGTCTCATTCGTGCCGCCGACTCCCGCCGGGTTCGGAATCCCTGTGAGGTTGATTCCTGCGGCGTTCTTGAGGTTGATCACGCTCACGCGGCGCAACGAGTCTCCGGACAGCGTGTACTTCGCGATGTTGGGGTTGAATGACGGTATCGGGAAGAGGAGTTGCCCGGCAACCGACGTGCCAACATTCGCCCCGCGGTCGGTCATCACATAGAAGGAATTGGGGTCCCGCGGGTCGACCATCACTGCAGAGCCGTAGCCGCCGCTGATGGACACGCCGCTGAGCGATCCCCACGCAGTGGGGGCCGCGTCAACGGCCTTTGCAGGAAACGTTGTGGCCGGTGCGACCAGCACCTGGTCCGTCTTGCACGAGAGAGAAATGGCCGATGCGGCCAGCAACAACAGCAGCGAGGATTTCACGTGAGCCCTTGATAGGTTGAGGGTAACCGGGGGTATTTCGGCAGAGGGCGTAGCGCTGCAACCACGAGCGCGTTTCTGTCTTGTCACGGGCCGCTCACCCCACCTTTGCCCTCGTACGCCGGAGGGTGTTACGTATTGGATGGCGCACTGCACGCCGTGACCCGTCGACGCCCGCCCCGCCACACTCTCGCCGAGACTTCCCCATGCACTTTCGATCGGTTTGCGGTGCCACTGCCCTCTGTCTGTCAGTCGGTCTCTCCAACTTCGCTGGCGCTCAACAGCCGTTGCGCTGGTTCAAGGGCAACACCCACACGCACTCCCTCAACTCTGACGGCGACTCCCCGGCACTGGACGTCGCCCGCTGGTACCGCACCCACGGCTACCAGTTCACTTTCATGACCGACCACGAGTTCGTGACTGACGTGGCGCCACTCAATGCGATGTTCGGCGGGCCGGCGCGATTTCTCGCGATTTCAGCGCAAGAAGTCACGCAACGCACCAGCGACCCCTCGCACCCCGAGGGCGTGCGTCAGGCGCACATCAATGCACTCGGTATCAACACGATGATTCGCCCGCTGGGCGAGCGGTACATCGCCAACCAGTCCATTGCCTCCACGTACGCGCGCAACATCGCCGAGATCCGAAAGCAGGGCGGCGTGGCACAGGTCAACCACCCGAACTTCCGATGGAGCGTGAAGCTCAGCGAGATGGTGGACCTTCCCGACTCGACGCTGCTCGAGGTGTGGAATGGTCACTCGACCGTGAACAACCTCGGCGGAACGGATTCCAGTGGAAACGTGTTTCCTTCGCACGAGGCCGTCTGGGACTCACTGCTCACGCGCGGCAAGGTGATCTGGGGCGTGGCCGATGACGACAGCCACAGCTTCAAGCCCGAGGATGCCGACAAGCTTGAGTTGACGCGGCCTGGTCGCGGCTGGGTGGTGGTCCGCGCGGACACGCTGACACCCGGCGCGATTGTCGGGGCGCTGCGGCGCGGCGACTTCTACAGCTCCACGGGAGTCACGCTGCGCACGCTCGCCGCGTCGCGTTCAGAACTGAAGATCGAGATTGCCCTTAACAGCGACGCGCGCTACCGCACCGAGTTCGTGGGGCGTGGTGGGCGCGTGCTGGCCACGGTGCACGGCCTCAATGCCCGCTACGCCATCACGGGCAACGAAGGCTACGTGCGCGCACGCATCACCGATTCCAACGGACTCAAGGCATGGACGCAGCCGGTGATCATACGGTGATGCTGCGTTAACGATGCTGGGCCCCGCCGTACCGCGCGGGGCCCAGTCGATTCGACGCTCGCTTACGGGATGACCACAGGCACCGACACGGCGATGTTGTAGGTCTCGACCACCGTGTTGGCCAGATTTCGTACGACCACCGTCACCGTAGTCACCGCCGACTGCGATGATGCGCAATTGAAGGTGACCGCGAGCTGCGCATTTGCGCCCGGATTAATGCTGCCGGCAACGCTCGCGGAGGGTGATCCTGGAGCCAGGGTGAGCCTGATCGACGCATGCGGCACACTCCCGGTGAAATTGACCACCGCGCCCGAGTTGTTCGTGACGACAATCGTGCCAACTGCCTGCGGACAGCTCGATGAGCCAAACGTGTGCGTCTGGTTCATCGAGGTTGGCGTGACTGAGGCCAGGGGCGGGCTGACCACGGTAATGCTCATCGTGGCCGTCCTTCCTTCGCTTGCCACCGTGATCACCGCGGTGCCCGGCGCAATCGCGCTGACCAAACCCGTGGATGAAACCGGTGCGACCCCCGAGGATGAACTGGAGTAGGTGACCAGGCGCCCGGTGAGCACATTGTTGTTCGCATCGCGAAGCGTCGGCACGAGCTGCGTGGTCTGACCCGTGAACACCGAAGCCGAACTCGGGTTCACCGAGATCGACGCCACCGCCGGAAGGACCGTCACCGAGGTGCTCTGCGAGACCCCGCCTGCCGTTGCCGTGATCTGCACAGTACCGGGTGCCACTCCGCTCACGAGTCCGTCGGAGGCCACAACG
>JARIET010000102.1 GCA_031127185.1 Gemmatimonadota bacterium
GTGTATGTTCGTCCCTTTCCCGGGCCTGGAGGACGCGTCCAGGTGTCGGCAGGCGCTGGCACCGAACCTGTCTGGTCGCCGGATGGGAAACGGATCTATTACATCGCTGGGCGCGACCTGATTGCGGCCAATGTCGCGGCCGGGTCCACGTTCACGGTCGGCGCTCGCGAGGTACTGTTTTCGGATGACTTCGTGCCCGGCAGCATCCACGCCAACTACGATGTGTCGCGCGACGGAACGTCGTTCCTCATGGCGATGGCCAAGGATCAGGCGTCCAGCTTTACCGTCGTCGTGAACTGGCTCCAGGACGTGAAGCGCCGGCTCGCGGCTCAGGACACCGGGAAGGCGAGATAGCAGCTAAGTGCTTGGAGTATATATGGTTACAGCACTTCTTGTTTGTTGTTGGACTGTGATCTAGATTTCTGTATCATTTTATGGATATATAGAAATGGCAATCAGCATCAAAGACGTCGAGACCGACCGCCTCGCCCGCGCGCTCGCCGCCGCGACAGGCGAGTCGCTCACCGACGTCATTCGCGAAGCGCTTCGTGACCGGCTCGAGCGCGAGTCGCGTCGCGCTCGCCGCGGAGTCGCCGCTGAAATTCGGCGCATTCAGGAACGCGTCGCACGCCTCCCCGTGCTCGACAAGCGTTCTCCAGACGAAATCATCGGCTATGACGAACACGGCGTCCCGGCCTGACCGATGGTGATCGACACGTCGGCGATGATTGCCGTGCTGTTGAATGAACCCACCGCTGATCGGCTCGTCGCCGCAATCGAAGCGGACCACACGCGACTCGTCTCCGCGGCCACGGTCGTCGAGGCGTCGCTGGTAATCCTTGGGCGCTACGGGGAGGCCGGCGATCCCCAACTGGACAGACTGTTGCGCGGCATCGGCGCCGAGGTCGTGCCGGTCGGCGAAGAGCAGGTCGTGCTCGCACGCGACGCGGCACTCCGGTTTGGTCGAGGGCGGCACGCCGCGTCGCTCAACTTCGGTGACTGTTTCAGCTACGCACTCTCGGTTGCTCGTGGTGAGCCGCTGCTGTTCGTCGGCGACGACTTCACGAAGACCGACGTCGAGGTGTGTGCATGGTAGGCCGTGCCGAGCAGATGAGATGAGCACGCAACCCGCCCGCCTCTCCGCCGCCCTCGCTGGCCGATACCGCATCGAGCGCGAGCTCGGCGCGGGCGGCATGGCCACGGTCTACCTCGCGTTCGATGAGAAGCACGATCGCAAAGTTGCGATCAAAGTGCTGAAGCCCGAACTCGCGGCGGTGCTCGGTGCCGAGCGTTTCGTAGTGGAGATCAAGACCACGGCGGCGATGAGCCATCCGCACATTTTGCCGCTGTTCGATAGCGGCACCGCGGACGGGTTCCTCTTCTATGTGATGCCCTACATCCAGGGTGAGACGATTCGAGAGCGGTTGAACCGAGAAACCCAGTTTGGAGTTGAGGAGGCCGTCCGAATAGCGCGGGAGATTGCCGACGCGCTCGACTATGCGCACCGGCACGGCGTGATTCACCGCGACATCAAGCCCGAGAACATCCTGCTGCACGACGGCCGGGCGATGGTGATGGACTTCGGGATCGCGCTGGCGGTATCAGCGGCTGCGGGTGGAAGAATGACCGAGACCGGGCTGAGCCTCGGCACGCCGCACTACATGAGCCCCGAGCAGGCCACCGCGGAAAAGGAGATCTCGCCAAGGTCCGACGTCTACTCGCTCGCCAGCGTGCTCTATGAAATGCTCGCCGGCCAGCCGCCGCACGTGGGCGGTTCGGCGCAACAGATCATCATGAAGATCATCACAGAGCAACCGCAACCGGTGCGGCAGCTTCGGAAGAACGTGCCTCCCAATGTCGAAGGCGCACTGGCAAAGGCGCTCGAAAAACTGCCGGCCGATCGGTTCCATAGCGCGAAGGATTTCGGGGACGCGCTGCAGGCGACGCATTTCACACACACATTCACTGGCGCAGCCACGGCGGGAGCGGGTGCATCACCCGCGTCGCGCCGTCTCGCGCTCGGAGCCGCCGCGGTTGCCATGGCTGGGCTCGCGGTGGGCGCGTGGGGATGGGCGCGCGCTCGCGCACAGAATTCCGCTCCCATTGTCGCGCTCACGCTCGAGTTGCCAGGGTCACGCCCGGACCTGAGTCGTTTTGCCGTATCGCATGACGGCTCGCGCTACGCATTCAGCGTGGGCGACGGAATCGTGGTCCGCGATTCCGGCAGCCGCGAGTACCGGTTGCTGCCCGGCACGGCAAACGGAGAATCACCGTCGTTCTCGCCCGACGGCGCGTGGCTTGTATACCAGACGCAGGGTCGTCTGCGGAAGATTGCACTCACAGGAGGCGCATCCGTCAGCGTCATTCCCAACGACTCGTTGCGGGCCGGGCGCGTGCGCTGGGGCGCTGACGGAACGATCGTCTTCGAGAATGCCTCGCGGCTTTATACGGTCTCGCCGACGGGTAGCCTGCGGCTCCTCAGCAAGACCGACAGGGCAGAGTCGCCGCGGATGATGCCGGACGGATCCGGCGTCTTCTATGTCGACCAGCGGTCGGGATCCAAGTTGATGTTCTACGACCTCGCCTCGGACACGGCGTACATGCTCATCGAGGACTCAGGTGAGGGCCAATATCTCCCATCGGGCCACCTGCTGTACACGGCAGCGAACGGCGGACTGTTTGCCGTCCCGTTCGATGCGCGTGCGCGTCGTATCGTCGGTACCCCTGTGTCCGTCGCGGCTGATATGCAGTCCAACGGCGGCGTGTCGCCCTTCGACGTCACCACCAATGGCACACTGGTGTATCGCGCCGGCATCGACATGGAGTCCCGCGTGCTGGTGCGTGAGCGGAACGGCAAGACGGATACATTGCCGATCGCGCCCCGCATCATCTCGTATGTGCGCCTCTCGCCCGATTCCCGGTCGCTCGCCCTGACGGTCGGTTCGGCGCGCGGCACCAATCGCCACACGGCGATCTACGATCTTGCGCTTGGGAGCCTCACGCGCTTCACACAGGAGGGCGGAGGTCACGCGCCCATCTGGTCACCCGATGGCCAGCGCATCGCATTCACCGCCGACATCGCCGGCGGCGACGCCGAAGATGTCTTCGTCCAGCCGATTGACCGCAGCTCGCCGCCGGTGCGTGTCTTGCGGATGGCCAACGACCAGCACTCGGTGTCCTGGCCCGTGGACACCACACTGGTGGTTGCGAATGCGAGCGCTCCGGGAGGACTTGGTATGAGTAGCTCAGCTGGAGGTGAGGCCGCATCGGTACATACGGTAAATCCAGCGACGCCTGGTGCGGGGCCGAAGCCCTACCTCTCGGCGGCGTGGAGTCAGTCCGACGCGGCTGTATCGCCAGATGGGAAATGGGCGGCCTTCACCTCCCTGGAAACGGGGACGCCGGAAGTCTTTGTGCGGGCCTTCCCCGAAGCCGGTGTTGGAGGGATCACGAAGGTGTCCACCGCAGGAGGTATGCGTGCACGGTGGTCCGGTGATGGCCGCACAATCTTCTATCACGCACTCGATGACCGCACGATCAAGAGTGTCCGCGTGACGACGGGCGTAAGCGTGACCGTCGGCGCCACGGAGACCGTGATGACGGTTCCCGACATGCTCTCTGGCTGGGACGTTGATCGCAGATCCGGACGCATGTACGTAACGCAGGCTGTAGGCGGAGATCAGGTGCGCATCGTGGTGATCCAGAACTGGCTTGCGGATTTCACACGACGGCAGGCAACGCGAAAATGAGTGACGCCGCAAACCGCCTCTCCGCCGCGCTCGCCGCAGCGAATGCTGGCTACCGCATCGAGCGCGAACTCGGCGCGGGGGGCATGGCTACGGTCTATCTCGCGTTCGATGAAAAGCACGATCGCAAAGTGGCGATCAAGGTCCTGAAGCCGGAGCTCGCGGCGGTTCTGGGCGCCGAGCGTTTCGTGGTGGAGATCAAGACCACGGCGGCGATGAGCCATCCGCACATCCTGCCGCTCTTCGATTCAGGGACTGCGGATGGGTTCCTGTTCTATGTCATGCCCTACATCCAGGGCGAAACAATTCGCGAGAAACTGAACCGCGAAACGCAGTTCGGCGTGGACGAAGCGGTACGGATCGCGCGTGAGGTGGCCGACGCGCTGGACTATGCGCACCGGCACGGCGTGATCCATAGAGACATCAAACCCGAGAACATCCTGCTGCACGACGGCAATGCAATGGTGATGGACTTCGGGATCGCGCTCGCGGTGTCAGCAGCAGCGGGCGGCCGGATGACCGAGACGGGCCTCAGCCTCGGCACGCCGCACTACATGAGTCCGGAGCAGGCTACGGCGGAGAAAGAGATCACGGCGCGCAGCGATCAATACTCGCTGGCATCCGTGCTCTACGAGATGCTCGCGGGCCAGCCACCGCACATCGGCGGCGCGGCGCAGCAGGTGATCATGAAGATCATCACCGAGTCCGCGCAGCCCGTTGCCGCGATCCGAAGAACGGTGCCCACCAATGTGTCGGCCGCGCTCGCAAAGGCGTTGGAGAAGCTGCCCGCAGATCGATTCGAGAGCGCGAAGTTCTTTGCAGACGCGCTCGCGAATCCGCAGTTCGCTGCGGCGGCTCCGGGATCGGCAACCGCATCGACCGTCACGCCGCGCCAGTGGATTCGGAACCGGTACTCGCAACTCGCGATTGCGGTGGTCGGCTTGCTCGCGGCAGGGCTCGGTTGGCAGGCCACTCGCGTGGACGGCCGAAACGCCGCTCCACCAGCGCTGATCGCGTTCACGGTGATGGACTCGGTGCCCAGCGCATTCGATGTCGCCGACGACGGCACGATCGCGTATGTGAGTCGGGGAAAGGTCTTCGTGCGCCGCCCGGGCGCGTTTACCGCGACAGAACTCGCGGGGATCGATAGCGTCGCTTCTGCCCCGGTATTTTCGCCGGACGGCAGGGCCATTGCTGTTGCAAAGAGGGTGGCCGGCAATAGCGAGCTCTCGGTGATCGTCCGCGTCCCCACTGCCGGCGGCGCTGCGACCCCCCTGTTCACCGGTGCAGGCGGATTCCCAGTGCCGATGGCCTGGAGCCAGGACGGCTGGATCTACGCTGATGAAACGCCGCCTAATACACGGAGCGTCCGACTCGTCCGGTTCCGCGAAACTGGCGGCAAGGCCGAAGAAGTGTTCCCGGGCGTGATCATGCGGCTTCTCCTCCTCCCCGGAAATCGCGCACTGGTCGGCTGCACGCGCAATGCTGGCCAGGTCCGGGAACGTCTCATTGCACTCGATCTCGCGTCGGGTGACACGTCGCAGGTTGCGGACAACGCGTGCGATGCTGCGTGGTCACCCACGGGCCACCTCCTGGTCACCGACAGCGCCAGCACGCTCCGCGCCCTCCCGTTCGATCCCGCCACACTTCGAGTGACGGGCGAGCCAGTCGCTGTTCGGGACAACGTGTACGGCCTTGCAGGCGTTCGCGTGACGCCCGACGGAGCGCTGCTGTATGTGCACGGCCGATCAGCCACAGCGGCCGATCTGGTTGCCGAGTTGGTGGACCTCGATGGCCGACGAGCCGTCTTGCCGATCGGGAGCGCAACTCGCGGCGCGTTTTCCCCAGACGGAAAGCTGCTCGCATACACTCGCGATGGCGGTGTCTGGACATACGACCTGAACCTTGGTACCAACCGCCGAATCACGTCCGACGATCAGGCGGCGCGATTCGTAATCTGGTCCAATGACGGCAAGCGCCTGATCTACAACTCCGCGCGCGGGACCGCGATGCGGGCGGCAGAGGGCGACACGAACGATGTGCTCGTGGGTGGCACCGGCTCACTGCCATGGCAGGAGCTCACCGACGGAACGATCATCGCCACGGGGTCGCTACGTGGCGAGAGAGGGGACGACATCGTAGCGCTCCATCCTGACAGTGGCGGGCGCAGCCGAACGATTCTCGGCGCCGACTTGACCGAATGGGCGCCGTCCGTTTCCGCTGACGGTCGTTGGCTTGCGTATCTGACCAATGAGCCCTCTCCAATGCGGGTCGTCGTGCGAACCTGGCCCGGGCTCGAGCGGATGGCCGTGCTCGCAGAATCTGCCTCGTTGTCACGGCCCGCGTGGTCGGCCGATGGCAAGACGCTGTACTACACCAAGGGAGGACGCCTGATGGCGGCGTCGCTTGCGGGCCGCGAGTCGCTTGCCGCTACCGCGCACCGTGTGGCGGTCGATTCGGTCATTGGTCTTGTCTCAGCCCATCCCGATGGACGGCGCTTCCTTGTCACACGGCGGCTTGGAGCGAGTCCGAACGCCACGCGCCCGCTCGTCGGGATAACGGGTTGGCTCGCTGATTTCAGGCGCACGCTGGCTGCGGAACAATCCAGGTGAACGACTCCGCCCGCCTTTCCGCCGCCTTAGCCGGCCGCTACCGCATCGAGCGAGAGCTCGGCGCGGGGGGCATGGCCACGGTCTACCTCGCGCACGACGAGCGCCACGATCGAAAAGTCGCTCTCAAGGTCCTGAAGCCGGAACTCGCGGCCGTAATTGGTGCCGAGCGATTCCTGAATGAGATCAAGACCACGGCCAACCTGCAGCATCCGCATATCCTGCCGCTGCACGATTCGGGTGAGGTGAACGGCACGGTCTGGTATGTGATGCCGCTGGTCGAAGGTGAATCGCTCCGCGACCGGCTCACGCGCGAGACGCAGCTGCCGGTGGACGATGCGCTCACCATCGCGCGCGAGGTGGCCGGCGCACTCGACTACGCGCACCGGCACGGCGTGATCCACCGCGACATCAAGCCGGAGAACATCCTTCTCCACGACGGGCGCGCGGTGGTGGCCGACTTCGGCATCGCCCTCGCGATGAGCCGCACCGACGGGGGCACGCGGCTCACCGAAACGGGGATGTCGCTGGGCACGCCCTACTATATGAGTCCCGAGCAGGCGCTCGGTGAGAAGACCGTGGACGCGCGCACCGACGTCTATGCGCTCGGCGCGGTGCTCTATGAGATGCTCGTGGGCGAGCCGCCGTTCACGGGGCCGAGCGCGCAGGCGATCATCGCCAAGGTGATGAACTCGCCGGCAGCACCGGTCTCGGCGACGCGGCCGACGGTGCCTGGTGGAATCGAGGCGGCTGTACTCAAGGCGCTCTCGAAGCTGCCGGCCGACCGGTTCCGAAGCGCGGCGGATTTTTCGACCGCGTTGCAGGTGGGCGCCACAACGACGACGACGTCGGCGGTCGTCACGGGAGCGCGAGTAGCGCCCGCGGCATACAGCCCGATGTGGTTCGTGCCCTGGGTGGTGACGTCGGCGGCACTCGTGGTGGCGGCGAGTCTCTGGATGCGCGGCGGATCGAGTGACGATGCGCGCGTGACAGCGGCGGTGATTCCGCTCGAGATTCGCACGCCGACCGACGCGCCGCCAAACGAGATCGGGTCTCCCATCGCGATCTCGCCGGATGGCAACGTGATTGTGTATGTCGGTCCCGACCCTGAGGTGCGCGGGGTAACGGCGCTCTGGCGGCGGCCGCTGGACCGGCTCGAGGCATCGCCCATTGCTGGCTCGCGTGGCGCACAGCGACCACGCGTAAGCGACGACGGCAAGCTCGTCTACTTCCTTGTACGCGGTCCGCAGGGCAATGCCAACATCAATCGCGTCGTGCCCATCGAGGGCGGGCTCGCGCAGAACGCGCCGTTTGTCTCGGAGGGGCTGGTCCCGCTCGGCGACGGCGGCACGGTGTATGCCGACTCCGCCCGTCTCGTGCGGCTCCGGCCCGGCGACCGGCTTCGGGAGCAGACGCAGGGAGGTGGGCGCGGCGCACGGAACCTGTTTCGAAACCGCAGTTCTGTGGACGTCTCGCCGGACGGTCGGTTCGCGGCGGTGGTCCAGGGTGGATCACAAGTCGATTCAGTCTTCATCGCGTCCTTCGATGGCGGACGAGCTGTGGTCGCCAATGGACGGTCGGCGCGATTCATTGACGACTACACGCTGGCCTACCGCGCCCGAGACGGCGCACTCATGGTCGGTCGGCTCGATGACGCTCGCCAGCAGTTCTCGGCTCCGCCGATCGCGGTCGTACCGGGCGTTGCCATGTCGGGAGGAGACCTCGCGATGTTCGACATCGCGCGCGACGGCACCTTGATCTACATCGCCGGAGGCGAGGCATCGGCGACCCGACTCACCTGGGTGCGCTCCGACGGCGTTGAGATGGCTGTTCCGGGCGCCGAGTCGCGGGTGCACGGCGGTGTTGCGCTCGCCCCCGATGGCAGGCGCGCCGTGACCACGGTCGGCTCGCTTGCAAGCGATGGCGATCTCTGGATGGAAGACTTGGCCATCGGCGCGCGCAGTCCGATCACTTCCGACGGGCGGAGCGCGCGCGCGGCCTGGAACTCAGATGGTAAGTCAATCTCCTTTCTCCGGGGCACGATCTTCGCTTCTCGCGAAGGTCCGCGGTCGCGCCCGTTTCAAAAGTCGCTGAACTCCGATGCGCCCGATGATTCTGTGCCCGGCCCGTGGCCGCAGCGTGGAACGATCAACGAGTTCGTATCGTCACCGGACGGAAGGACGCAAGCAGTCCGCGTGAATGTCGCCAACGGGACCGACCGGGACATCTACCTGCGGCTCCCGGCGCCAAACGGCCTGACACCCTTTGCCGCGGATTCAGCGGTGCAGGAGCGCGGGCCGCGGTTTTCCCTGGACGGCAAATGGATCCTCTACGTATCCGACCGGTCAAACCGCGCGGAAGTGTATGTGGCGCCGGTCACCGGCCGTGGTGAGCGTGTGCAGGTGTCGATTGATGGTGGTCGCGAGGCCGTATGGTCGCGCGACGGCACGAAAATCTTCTATCGCGCCCCTGATGGATGGATGATGGCCGCGACACTCGCCCGAGGTGCGGCGGTTCAAGTCACGCAGCGCAAACGGTTGTTCGACGCGTCCCCCTATCTCTCGAATGAGTTCCTGACGATGTACGACGTTGGCCCCGACGGCCGCTTCCTGATGCTGAAGCTCGACGCACAGGCGCCGCGCACGGATGTGGTG
>JARIET010000103.1 GCA_031127185.1 Gemmatimonadota bacterium
GATCGAACACCACGCGCACCTGCAGAAGGACTTCGGGTCATCGAGCGGACGCGCCTATCTGGCCTGGGGCGTTACGACGATGCGAAGCCCCGGCGGCTCGCCTTACGAATCCGTGGAATACAAGGAGGCCGTTGAAGCCGGAGTGCGACCAGGGCCGCACATCTACTCGACTGGCTACCTGATGGAATGGAACCGCGTCTACTACAACATGGCGGTGGCCGTGTCGTCGCCTGCGCATCTGGACTTGGAGATGCAACGCGCGAAGGTGCTCGGACACGACATGCTGAAGAGCTATGTGCGGATGCCTGACCTGATGCAAAAACGCATGATCGACTTCGCCCACACAGCCGGGATTCCCGTGAGCTCTCACGAGGTCTATCCATCCTCGCTCTCGGGAATCGACATGACCGAGCACATGGGCGCGACGTCACGCCGTGGCTTTTCGCCCAAACAGGCGACGCTTCAGGCGACCTACGAGGACGTGATCAAGCTCTTCACGACTGCCGGGCAGTCTATCACGCCGACATTCTCACTTGGCGGCGCCGGGCTACGGCGCGCAGTTGAGCTCGACACCACGCTCCGCACTGATCCGCGCTTTGCGCTCTACCCGACGTGGCTCACGGCTGCGACCACGGGAACGACGGTTGCGGGTGGTGGTGGTGGTCGCGGCGGGCGTGGCGGCGGGGCGGGAGGTGGTGGCCGCGGCGGCCGCGGTGGCGCCACGATCCCAGCCGCGCAAGAACCAAGCAATGCGGAGTTGGCCATGCTGCGGATGATGCGCGCCGGAATGACAATCCTCGCCGGCACAGATACGCCGAATGCCGCGAACCTGCATGGAGAACTGCGATCGTTCGTGGGCGCCGGAATGACACCGTTTCAGGCGCTGCAAACGGCCACTGTCCATCCTGCCCGAATCCTCGGTATCGACGCCGGGAGCATCGAGGTCGGGAAGCTCGCCGATCTTGTGCTCGTTGATGGCAACCCACTCGCCGATGTCGGTGCTGCGCACCGCGTGCGTCAGGTGATGGCCAACGGGCGTGTGTACACAATGGCGGAGTTGCTGAAACAGCCCGAGTAACCCCGCCGCCCGCGGACGACCTACTGCCCCGTCGTGACTTCCTCATATGCGCAGGTGAGGATCTCACGCGGGCCCATGGGTCCGAAGCGTCCGTAGGCCTCGAAGCCCTTGAGCGGGTCGCGCATCGCCATCACCTCGTCGCGCGACTTGCCGGCCTTCACCTGTGCATCGACAAAGGCCAGCACCGCTCCAAGGTACGTCGTGAAGCCGTTCAGATCCGCCGCATTTCCCGTCACTGGGAGCCCGGCGTTCGCGTGGCCGAACACGTAGATGGTATCCGAGCTGTGATCCTTCACCGTGCGATCGAGCACCGTCATCCAGCCCCGAAGCGTGGCGCCCGCCGCACGATCAACGACCGGATGCCGCTGGTTGAAGCAGAGATCGCCCATGTGCGCCACGTTCGCGCGCTCGAACGTGATCACGGCATCGCCGCTGGTATGGGCCCGCCCGTAGTGCCGCGCGCGCACTTTTTCGTCGCCAACGTCGGCTGACCAGTTGTCGGTGAACGTCGTGTCGGGAAACAACTGGTCCGCAGGCGGATTCGCGCCCGGGGGCGTGCGCATGTGCTCATCGGCCTTGGCGTGCGCCACCACTTTTTTGGCCGAGCCCCGGAAGGAGATGTTCCCGCCGGAATGATCGCCGTGGTGGTGCGTATTGATCAGGAAATCCACGCCACGTCCGTTCGAACGCTCCTTGAGGCCGGTCAGAAACGCGGTGGCCTCGGCGGGAAACTGGCTGTCCACTGCCACGACCGCGCCAGGGTTCACCAGAAATCCAATCGTGCCCCCGCGCATCGTGAAGAATCCGACATTGCGGCGGATCGGTGTGAACACTGGCTGAGCCGCCTGCGCCTGCCAAAACGCGCCTGCGAAGGCAGGGCGTGTAATCGCCGCAGCCGCGGCAGCGGCGGCGGAAGTCGCAAGGAATTCTCGGCGGGTGAACGACATGGAAGGCTCCGGAGTCAATGGCTCGCGCGCAGCTGAAACGACCTGCGGCGCCGTCGGTGGGATTGCTCAACGGTACGCCGCATCCAAATCCGGTGCAAGCGGCGACCGCGCTCGGCTAGTCGGCTCGCACCACTCCCGGTGGGCGGCCGAGGAACGCGAGGAGTGTGCTCCGCACACGATCAAAGGCAGGCTTTGCGGCAGAAGGCAGCGGCGTGCCATCAACGTTTCGCAGCGCGACCGTGGGACTCGTCTGGTTGCCGCCGACCAGAATTTCAAAATGCAGGTGGGCGGCGGTCGAAAGCCCGGTCCGTCCGACATACCCGATGACATCCCCCTGATTCACTCGATTGCCGCGCTGCCCCTTTGCGCTGAAACGGCTCAAGTGGGCGTACCGCGAGACATAGCCATTGGGGTGGCGCACTTCGACCACGTTGCCATACCCGCCGGCATCTCCGGCGCGGACCACAGTGCCATCACCGATACTCATCACCGGCGTGCCCTGCGCCGCCCCGTAGTCCACGCCCTCGTGTGCGCGCCTGATGCGGAGGATTGGATGGAAGCGCATCCCGAACGAAGACGTGACACGCGCAAACTCGACTGGGGAGCGAAGGAACGCCGTGGCCAGCGACTTTCCGCTCCCATCGTAGAACACGTTGCTGCTGGACGGAGCCTCGAAGTAGAAGGCCTCGATCGGACGATTCCCGACGAAGAGCCGCGTTGCCAATACCTGCGAGACCCGGGTGCTGGACTCGGGTCCGCGCGCCCGTTCGATCACCGCGTGAACGGAATCCCCTTTGCGAAGTTCGCGCGACATATCCACCCGGAACTTGTACACGTCAGCGATCGCGAAGACGAGGCCGTTGTGCGATGCTCCTGGAAAGAGTTCGTCGGCGGCACCGTGCAGCGCATCGTACAGGTTGTTTGCCACCGCACCGCGCACGATAATCGTATCGACCGTCCAGGGGAGTTCCACTTCCCGCGCCGACCACGCTACACTGTCACTGCGCGTCACCCGAACGTGGCGATCAATCGCCAGCTTGAACACAATCTCCGTTGCCGGGGAGCCCGCGGAGTCGCTGATGAACTCGACGGCCATTCCGGGCCGCACCCGTCGCGGGTCGATCATCGGCGTGGCAGCAAGCACCTGCCGCGCTGCCGCACCGTCAAGACCGCCACGCCGAAGAAGAATGTCCAGCGTCTCGCCGTCGTGGAGCGTGTCGCGACGGGTACGCGCGTCCAGCGCACGCAGCGAATCAGCAGCGATATCGGCGCTGGATCGCCCGAACGACGTGACCTGTCGAGCAGCCACCCAGACGGCGAGCGCGGCAATGACGAGCATCACGACGCGTACGATTCCACGACTCACGCCGAATTTCTCCTGATCAGGGCACTTCGGAACCTAAACTTGGATGCGGCTCCGTGGCCGCATTCGCTCCGAGGTTCAGCCCGGGTCGCGGACTCCCGAGGCTAGATTCCGATTCATCCGTCTTTCGACGCTTGCCGTGACCCAGCTGCAACACACCGCGGACCGCCAAATCCTCGTCGCCTCCCTCGGCACCGTGCCATACGCCGAAGCGCTGGATCTACAGCGGGCGGCCGCGCGTGCACGACTCGATCGACGCCTGGATCAGGACGTGCTGGTCTTGCTCGAACATCCGCCGGTTGTGACGACAGGCCGAAGCACCAAGGGACAGAACCTCCTGTTGGATCAGGCGGCGCTGGCCTCACGCGGGATCGAACTCTTTGATGTCGAGCGTGGCGGCGACGTCACCTTTCACGGCCCCGGCCAGCTGGTCGGATATCCGATCGTTGACCTGAAACGCCACAAGGAAGATTTGCACTGGTACCTGCGCCAGGTGGAGCAGGTCCTCATCGACGCACTTGGCGCGCTCGGTGTGCCGGCAGATCGAAATCCCGGCAAGACCGGTGTCTGGACCAGTGGCCGCAAGATTGCGTCGATCGGCGTCCATGCACGCCAGTGGGTGACCTGGCATGGATTCGCCCTGAACGTCACCACCGATCTGTCGTACTTCGATGTGATGGTGCCCTGCGGCATTCCTGACGTGGTGATGACGAGTGTCGAGCGCGAACTGCAGGAATCGCGCGCTACGTCGCCGGTCCGGCCGCCGGGCGAGCTGTTCGCCGAAGTGTCGGCGGCGGTCGTGGCGGCGATGGGCCAGCGATTTAGTCTCGACCCCGTCCCGCTGGCGAGCGCCGAACTGCGCACCCGAATCGCCGACGTCTAGCGCGGCTGATCGCTCGGGTACACCGCGCGAAATCCGGTCGCCCGGAAGAGATCCACGAGCATTACCTCCTGCTCGCCGCGCGTGACGCGCATCGTGCCGACAGAATCGATCCGGTCGAAATACGGTGCGAAGCGTTCCCGCACATCGTCACCCGCGCGCTGCTTCTTGACGATGATTCCGCTTCGGCCGAGCAACGCGCGGTCGTCGGTCGTGTAGCGGAAATGGTGTGGGTCGGCGCAAAGGCAGAGCACTGGCACTTCTGGCCCCAAACCGATTGCCGCCTTGCCAGCCTGAATCCAGCTCGTCGCCGCCACGAACGCCGGCTCCGGCCCAGCGATTGACTCCAGCGCGCGCGGCAACTGGTCCCAGGTCACGAGATCGCCTGTGGGATCGTTCCGGCCGAACGCGCCCGGCGCGACGCGCGCAAGCCACCCCGTGGCCGCGTGCGACGTCAGGAGCAGAATGAGCACGAGATATCCCCGCACGCTCCAGCGCATCCACCGCTGGGTGCCGATGGAGCCGCGATCCATTCTCTCCACGACGGCGGCGCCCAGCATGGGAAAGACGAACAGCCAACCGGGAGCCTGCCAGTGCGGGAGGCCGACATCGCCGCGGAGCGACACGAGCGTGAATCCGAGGATTGGCCCGCCGGCCACGCAGGCCAGAAACCAACGCGGCGCATCCCCGTTGCCGGCTCGCAACGCTCGCCACGCAGCGGCAACAAGCGGCACGAAAATCCACGGGAGCACCCAGGCCATCTGACCAGCAATGTTGGCACCGAACGTGTCGAAGTGAATACCCGTCATGGGCGCCGCGCGCGCGCCCTGAAAGGCGAACGACACCCATTCGTGTTGCGCGTTCCAGATGATGACGGGAGCAAACATTGCCAGCGCAATTGCCGTCCCGATGTATGGCCCCGGCGCCCTGAGCCAGCGTCGATGTGGCGCCGACGACGCCAGAAACACGGCCGTGCCGGCCAGCACGAACACACCGTGGTACTTCGACAGCATCGCCAGGCCGGTGAGCGCCCCTGCCAGCGCCCAATCGCCGGTCCGATTCGGCGAGGTGGCATTCACACCCACCTCCGCACCATCACCAAAAAGAATGCTCGTAATGCGGTCGACCGAGGCCGTCATGCACAGCATCAGCGGGCCATCCGGCAGCACCCAGCCGCCGCTGCTCAGGCTGAAGACAGCCGACACATTCAGCAGTAGCGCCGCGGTGACGCCCGCCCGTTCTGAAAACAGCCGACGGCTGATGCGCCAGACATAGTAGGTGGTTCCGGCGAAGCAAAGCACGAAGGGAAGTCGGACCACTTCGCCTGCTTCGCTTCCGGCCAGCTTGGCAGTCAGCCCCACCAGCCACAGGTGAAGCGGCGGGTGGTCAAAGTACGAAAGCGAGAGTTGGCGTGACACAGCGACGACGTAGGACTCATCGACACCAAGCCCAACGGTCGCCGCGAGCAGAAACCGGACCACCGCGCCTAGCGCGATGATTGTGAGCACCTGACCAGCGGCATCGAGCCGCCGGACGGAAAACGACGAAGTGTCGCTCACCCCTCGTCAGCCCGGCGGGCGCGGTGCGGGTGCGCGAGTCCAGATCACAATGACACCGCAGGCCGTATCGCGCTGGCGAAGCTTGGCTGGCGTCTCAGAGGGACCTCGGTACACCTCCACCGCTTCGATTGCCATTGGCGACATGTCGTCCATATGAAACGTGCCCGGCGGCACGTAGCTCCCATCCACGTAGTAGGTCACGCGGCAAGCTGCGCCCATGTTCACTGCGTTGGCGCCGCCCCGGAAGACTGGATTGCGGCCCATGGAGATCACGGTCCTGTCCAATCCACCGTCGCCAGCAATCACTTTCACGCCGGTCACGGTTCGCAGCAGGTCGCTGGAGTGTTGCGGGCGCCGACGGTCGATCTCCTCGCGCGTGATGTACGCGCCGTTGCCCGACATCCGGCGCGCCCAGAACTCCGCCATCCGGCCATTGCCGCCGGCCTCTCGCACCATCACCGAATCGAGCAGCTCGGGAATGGCCTTCAGCTCGAAATCGAGCTGTCGCGGCTTGTGCCCGTCGAGCGTGACGCGTTCCTCACTCGCCTCGAATCCAATGCGTCGCACATTCACGCGCACGCGCGCCACCGGGGCCGCGAGGAACTCATACACGCCTGAATCGTTCGTGATTGCCCGGAGGTCGGTGTTGACAATCCAGACCTCGGCCCTCGCCACCGGAACGCCATTCAGGTTCGTGACGACGCCAGACAACACGGCGACGCGCGCCTGCGCCGCGACATCGCCGGCACCCATGGATCCGAATGCAGCGGCCAGTACCGCTGTCGCTGCCCGTCGCGCGCGTGTGATCATACCGGTGCGCATTGCCACTCCTCGAATGAGTTACCTCGGCGCGCGGGGACAGAAGGGGGGGCACCGGACTTCGCCTAATATGGCGTGAACCCCGCCGCCAGCACACGCGGCTCGCCCCAGCGCGTCTTCGGTATATTGCCGGGGTGACTGAAGCAGCACGACCCTACCCCGCACGCGAGCGCGTCGTCCACGCGCGCGATGCCGCGGCCAACGATGCGCTGAACGACGCGCAGGCCACTGCGGTTGCGCACGCTGCAGGGCCGCTCCTCGTTGTCGCCGGCGCGGGAACGGGAAAGACTCGAACACTGGTCCATCGCGTGGCGCGACTGCTGGCCGACGGTACGCGACCTGAGCGCATCCTGCTCCTGACTTTCACCCGCCGCGCTGCCCACGAGATGCTCTCTCGGGTCGAACGGCTGGCGGGCAGCGACGGACGCGCGGTGCACGGCGGCACTTTTCACGGCACCGCGCACCGGCTGCTCCGCCGCTTCGGCCCGCAGGCCGGCGTCGGCAGTGACTTCACCATCATGGATCAGGGCGACGCGGAAGACCTGATGCAGCTCTCGCGTGCGCATCTCGGATTCGGCGACAAGAAAAAACGGTTCCCCAAGAAGGAGACCCTGCATCACGTCTACAGCCGGCACGTGAATACGGAGATCCCAGTCCCCGCGATCCTTGCGGACGAGTATCCCCAGTTTGCCGACCACGAAGAGGCCTTCACGCGCATTTTCGTCGATTACACCTCACGAAAACAGGATCGCAATCTGGTCGACTATGACGACCTGCTCCTTTTCTGGGCGATGCTCGTCGGCGATGCCGACGCGCCTCTGGCCGAAAAGATCGCCGGACTCTACGACCACGTGCTCGTGGACGAATACCAGGACACCAACGTCCTGCAATCGCGGATCCTGCAGGGAATGGCCCGCCGCCACCGGAACATCACCGTGGTCGGCGACGACGCGCAGAGCATCTATTCATTTCGCGGCGCCACCGTACGCAACATCCTCGACTTCCCGCGCGAGTTTGCGGGCGCCACCATCGTCGCGCTCGAGGAGAACTATCGATCAACGCAGCCGATCCTCGATGTGACCAACACACTGATCTCGCGCGCAGAGGAGCGGTACACCAAGAACCTGCACACCCGACGACTCGGCGGCGAAAAACCCTGGCTTGTCACCGCGCACGACGAACAGGCGCAGACACGATTCGTGGTGGACCGCATCCTGGAGCTGCACGAGGAAGGCGTACTACTGCGCGAGATGGCGGTGCTCTTTCGCGCGGGCTACATGAGCGCCGACCTCGAGATCGAACTCGCCGCCCGTCGCGTCCCCTTTGAGAAATGGGGCGGACTCAAATTTCTGGAGGCCGCGCACGTGAAGGATGTGCTCGCCTTTCTGCGCGTCGCCGAAAATCCGCGCGACGAAGTGAGCTGGTTCCGCCTCCTCCTGCTCCTCCCCGGCGTCGGCGAGACCACCGCGCGTGCCGCCATGGATCACCTCACCGCCAGCGGTTGGGGCCCGTCGGCATTCGCAGCCTACGAAGCACCCGCACGGGCGCGGGCCGCGCATCGCGCCCTCGCGCAGCTGCTCGAATCTCTGCGCAGTGCGGCCGATGCGACCGAAGGCGCCCTAAGCCGGGAAGTCGGCGCCATTCGCAAGTTCTACGATGACATCCTGCGCGAGCGATACGACCGCGTGGAGCCACGCCTCGCGGACCTCGACCAGCTCCAAATCATCGCAGGCGGATTTCCGGACCGCGCGGCGTTCCTCTCTGCGCTCGCGCTCGAGCCGCCGCAGTCCACCCAGGACCTGGGCTTCGGTTCTGACAGCGAAGACGACGCCCTCGTGCTCTCCACCGCCCATAGCGCCAAGGGCAAGGAGTGGGACGCGGTCTTCGTGATCTGGGCCGTGGACGGCTGGATTCCGCTCGCCCGGGCGCTCGGCGACGCCGAACAGGTCGAGGAGGAACGGCGCCTGCTGTACGTCGCAATGACCCGCGCACGCAACCACCTCGCCGTCAGCTATCCGCTCAACGTCTACGACTCGCGCCGCAGCGCCGACTACTCCATCGACCAGGTGTCGCGCTTTCTGGATCGCGGCGTACGTGAGGGAATGCAGCGCGTGGTGGTGGAAGCGCTCAAGTCACCCAGCGAAAGCGACCCGTCGACCGCGCCGGTGATTGACCTGCGCGCACTGGCGCGGGGACGGTTCGGAGCCTGAGTCGGCACGAAAACAGTGCCCAACTCTGGTCAGCGCTTCGCGAGTCCCTCCGTCAGCTCAATGCGCGTCCCGGCCGGGTCAATCAGGAACGCAATCTTCAG
>JARIET010000104.1 GCA_031127185.1 Gemmatimonadota bacterium
GGCGCGATCGTTCCGAACGACGATGTTCGCCTTGCGCGGCTCGTCGCTTCGAGACTGGGGATGCCGCACGACGTATCGGCCGACATTCCCCAGGCGCTCGAACACCTCACGGACTCGACGTTTCACCCGCCCGAACCGCTCGACGAGCCGGAGTATGCGGCGTGGCGCCGGCTGATGGCTCGCGTGGCGAAACACGAACGCGCGATGATTTTTGGTGAGGATGGTGATGCGCTCTTTGCGCCTCCGAGCCTGCTACGCACATTGCGTCGCTGGCCGGCGGGCGCGGTGCTTGGCCGATTCATGCGGCAATGGCTCTCGAGCGGGCGCCGACCGCATCTGGGCGTCAACTGGCGTGCCCGGCTCGCAGCCGTGCGTGCGCCGCGCTGGAAGCCCGTGCCGTGGCTGCGGGATGCGTTCACCGAGGTTGCGGCGGCCGTGCGGGAGCCGGACCACGGCACTCACCCGTACCGGCCTGAGGTCCAGCGGTTTCTCCTCGGGACAATTTGGCAAAGCGTGCACGAGGTGTTCTCGCCAGCGTACAGTGGAGCAGATGTGGAGATGCGCTGGCCGCTGCTCGACCTGCGTGTGCTGGAATTCGCGCTGGCAATTCCGCCGATTCCATGGTGCCAGCACAAGGAACTGACGCGACGCGCGTTTCGGGACGAACTCCCAGTGGAAGTCCTGGGCCGCCCCAAGACCACGTTGGGCGGGTATGGCACGGCAAAGGTGAAACAGTGGCGACACGCGACCGCAGCCCGGACGCCGCCATTCATGGATCGCACACTTGAATACATCGACACCAGCCGCGTTACTGCGGCTCTCGCTGACGGTGCCCCTGACGACATATTCGCTGCGTGGCGGGTTCTTGCCCTCGACAGCTGGTTGCGCGAACTCGAGCGGACCTCGGCCTAAATTCCACGTCTGCAACCCCGGAGCCCGCATGTACGACTTGGTTGCCTACGAAATGATGCTGGCGGATGTCGTTCGCGCTGACGCGTACCTGGCCGCAATCGCCGGTACCGTGCGTGACGGGGATGTCGTCGTCGAAATCGGCACCGGTGTCGGGTACTTCGCTGTCGCGGCGGTGCGAGCAGGCGCGCGGCATGTGTATGCCATAGAGACAAGCCCCGTGGTTGCGCTTGGCCCGTCGGTGGCCGCGGCAAATAACTGCGCGGACCGGATCACGTTCATTCCCGGAGATTCCCGAGAAGTCACTCTTCCCGGCCGCGCAGATGTGTTGCTCGCTGACCTTCGCGCCACGCTTCCTCTTTTTGGCCAGAACATCCCGTCGATCATCGACGCACGCGACCGATTTCTGAGGCCGGGTGCGCGGTTGGTGACGCGCCGCGATGTGCTCTGGGCGGTGCCCATAGAACTGGGAACCGCGCACAGTCAACACCATTTGGCCCTCGGCCCTGCAGCGCACGGGATTCTACGCGATCCAGTGGACCGTGCGGCGCGGTCATGTCTCGCTCGCATTCGGTTTGGGCCGGACGAGATGCTCTCCGTCCCTGCGATCTGGGGCACCGTTGATTTCGAGACGGTGACCTCGCCAGACATCGTGGGGTCCGCTGAATGGACCGTCAAACGTGACGGGCGCATCGATGGCGTCGGAGTCTGGTTCGACGCCGAACTCGGCGCCGGCGCCGGATTTTCCAACGCGCCCGGGACGCCGCCGACTTCGTATGGACGTGGACTTTTTCCGCTACGCCAACCCGCGCACGTCGAGGCCGGCGACCGCGTACGTGTTGCGATCCGCGCAAAGCTCGTTGACACGGACTACATCTTCGCGTGGGATACCACGATCGTGCCGGCATCGGCTGCGAGAACACCAGTCGCACTGCGTCAGTCGACGCTCGACGCGCTCACGCTCCGCCCAGGCCAGCTCAGCCGGCGGCGCGCGGATCATCGGCCGGCACTCCGTGGACGGGCGAGAGCCCTTGCGGAGCTCGTGGATCTTGCCGATGGCAGTCGAACCTTCGAGGAAATAGCGCGGCTACTGCACGAGCGATACTCGGCCATGTTCCCCACGGAACGCGACGCGCTTCGCTTCGCAACTGAGCGAGGTGCCGTGCTTGAAGACGAGGACGAAGTATCCGGTCGCGCATCGCTGTAGGCCCGCTACCCCTGCATTTTCCGCCAGTCAGGTGGTATGCTAACGGAGTCGGTTTCCGGCATTCAGGAGCGGCGCCCCATGGACCATGAGAACCGAGCAGCAACCGCGAATACCACGCGCACCCCGTACGCCACGCCCAAATTGGTCGTCTACGGTGCGCTGGCCGACATAACGCTTGCCATCGGAAAGAAATCGAATTCCGACGGTGGTACAGTGAATAATTTCAAGAAGTCGCAGCCGTAGCGGCGCATTTACCGGTATTCCGTTTACGGCCTGAGAATTGCCGCCGATCGACCGCTCGGCGGGCTCCACTCTGTTGACGACCGCGACGCCGTAGCGCCCGATATTACGCTTCATTTTCAGTCCGCGCCTGCCTGGGCAGACGATTGGTGCGGCGGCGAGGTGATGTACGCGCCCCGCAATTCTGTGGGCGAATCGACCATCGTTCAGGTCGAATGGGCCGCGAGCCGATCGGCCCTGCGCTTTCGATACGCGGACGAGATCACCTTCTACCTCCGCGCTGATTTACGAGAGGTGTGGTCGACATGGCCGCCGCCGTATACCGTCGACGACGCGATGGTGTACTTGCTCGGGCCGATCCTCGCCTACGCGCTCCGGGCCCGCGGGGTGCTAACGCTGCACGCGAGCGCAGCGGTCATTGACGGTCGGGTCGCGGCGTTTTGCGGTAGCAGTGGCACAGGGAAGTCGACCATTGCCGCGGGGCTCGCGGCGGCCGGGCACGGCGTGTTATCGGACGATGTACTGGCGCTGCGTGCCGTCGGTGGCGTCCCCATGGCGTACCCGGCGTACGGTTATCTCCGAGTATGGGAAGATTCGGCGCGCGCGCTCATCGGCGATCGCCACGGACTCCCGCTGCTCACGCCGAACTGGGGCAAGCATGCGTTTCCCGTGGAGGCACTCGGATACTCGATTGTTCGTGAGCCGGCGCCTCTCGGTTGGATCTTCCTGATCGAAGAACGAAGCACCAGCACGAGCGCGCCGAAGGTCACGCAACTTCGCGCGGTGGATGCATTTGTACCGATTGTTGCCAACACGGCGGCCAACTACCTCCTGTCCCCGGAACAGCGCGTTGAGGAGTTCGGAGCGGTCGCTGCGCTTCTGGGCCAGATCCCGGTATTCCGGCTGACCCCCCACGCCGAGCCGCAGCGGATGGCCGACCTCATCACCGCGATTGAACGTTGTGTCCGCGCATGACGGCGTGGTAACACAAACCGTCGCGCCCGAGCTCGAGCTCGTGATCGCGGCTGCACGGTTCGCCCTTGCTCCCGCTTCCGCGGCCCGCATCCAGCCACTGGCCGCCGCCGTGATCGACTGGCCGGCCGCACTGTCGACCGCTGAGGCGCACCGCGTCGTGCCGTTTGTGGCCCGCAACCTCGTGGCCCACGCAGGCGGAGCCGTTCCAGCGGATGTGCAGCGTGCGTTCGCACGATCCGTCCACGCTGTGGCGGTTCGGGGACTCCGTGCCACGGCAGAACTCGCGCGCCTGATGCGGGCATTTGGAGATGCCGGAGTCACAGCGCTCCCGTACAAAGGACCCGCGCTCGCGGTGGCTGCGTATGGAGACCCGGGCTGTCGCGCGTCTGCCGATCTGGACTTTGTCGTCCGGCCGAGCGAGTACGCCGCAGCGCGCCGGGCGCTGCTGGCGGCGGGGTATGTCTCCTCGAAGGGTCTGACGCTGGCACAGGAGCGTGTGATCTATTCGGCATACGGGCACGCTCCGTTCATACGGGTGGGCCACCGGGCGGCGCCATTCGTGGAGTTGCATTGGCGATTTGCGGATCCCCGGTTTCGCTGGAACCCGTCGGTCGATGATGTGTTGGCCCGTGCCATGCCTGGTGTTCTCGGCGGCGTCACGATGCCTATTTGTTCGACCGAAGACCATCTGATGCTGTGTCTGCTCCACGGGACGAGGCATCTCTGGAGCGAACTGGAGTGGCTTGTAGCTGTTGATGCGCTGATCCGGCGCCACGATCCCGATCTTCCGCTCGTTCTTCATCGCGCCGCCGACGTCGGCGGCTGCCGAGCGGCACTAGTCGGACTTGCGCTGGGACGCGATGTGCTGGGAACATCTCTGAGCGAGCCGATCGTCACGGCGCTCCGGCGCGACGTTCTTGTGTCCGAGCTCGTGGTCACAGCACGCCGTGTGCTCGAAGGGAGCGCCGGTCCGGACGCCGACACGAATGCATTTGTGCGCGCTTTCCATCTAGCCTGCCTCGATGAGCGAAGCGATACAGCGCGATATCTGGCGGCGTCGACGCTGCTGCCGTCACCCCGGGAACTCGAGGTGCTGCGCGTTCCCGACTCTCTCACATTTCTGTACTACCCGTTGCGCTTGGCGCGACTCCTGACCAGAACGCGCAGTAAGTAGTCGAGCGCTGGGCTAGACGTTGAACCGGAACAGCAGCACGTCGCCGTCGGCCACGACGTATTCCTTGCCCTCGCTGCGCACCGCGCCCTTCTCGCGCGCGCCCTTCCAGCCGTCGTGCGCGACGAAGTCGGTGTAGCTCGCGGTCTCGGCGCGAATGAAGCCGCGCTCGAAGTCGGTATGAATCACGCCGGCCGCCTTCGGCGCTGTGTCACCCCGGTGAATCGTCCAGGCCCGGACTTCCTTCTCGCCCGCCGTGAAGTAGGTCTGCAGGCCGAGCAGGTGGTATCCACCGCGAATAAGGCGGTCGAGCCCGGCTGACTCAATGCCGAGTGATGCGAGAAACTCGGCCCGATCCTCGGGCGCGAGCTCCGCGAGCTCGCCTTCGATCTTGGCTGAGAACGTGACGACTTCGGCCGGCTCGTGGTCCTTCTCGATCGCCGCGCGCAGGGCTTTCACATGCGCGCCTTCCTCTCCGTGCAGTTCGCCGTCGGTGACGTTCGCTGCGTACAGCACCGGCTTGAGCGTCAGCAACTGGAGCGGCAGCAGGACTGCGCGTTCGGCATCGGTCAGGCCCGCATGCCACAGCGCACGGCCTTCCGTGAGCGCGGCATTCGCCTTCTCGAGCGCAGGCAGCTCGGCCAGCGCCTCTTTCTCTCCCGTGCGCGCGGCGCGCTTGGATTTGTCGAGTCGCTTTTCCACGACGCCAAGGTCGGCGAGCGCGAGTTCGAACTCGATCACCTCGCGGTCGCGTACGGGGTCGACGCCGCCCATCACGTGCGTGACGTCCGGATCCTCGAAGCAACGCACCACGTGCACGATGGCATCGGTCTCACGGATGTTGGAAAGGAACTTGTTGCCGAGTCCTTCGCCCTGCGATGCGCCTTTCACGAGGCCCGCGATATCGACGAACTGCACTACCGCCGGCACCGTGCGTTCGGGCTTCACGACTTCCGCGAGCTTCGTGAGACGCGGGTCGGGGACTTCAACCATCCCGATGTTGGGATCGACTGTGCAGAACGGGTAGTTCGCGGCCTCGGCTTTGGCCGCAGTGAGCGCGTTGAAGAGGCTGGACTTTCCGACGTTCGGGAGGCCGACAATTCCTAAAGAGAGCATTGACTACGAGAGCCGAGTGGGCGGTTGGCGGTATGCGGTTCGCGGAGGGCGGTGCGCGAGATGGAATGTACCTAGAGGCAATGATTTGATGACGCACCGTGAACCGCAGGGTGCCATGGTTCGGCACACCCTCGCGGAGGCGACATGCAGGACTTCAGGAAACTCGACGTTTGGAAGAAGTCACACGAACTCGTGCTGGCGACGTATCGCTGCATTCCGGCGGGAACCGAACGTCGCTTTCCGGGAATTGCGAGCCAGCTTCGACGGGCGGCGGCTTCAGTGCCAGCGAATATTGTCGAAGGATGCGGCCATTCGTCGGCCAAAGAATTCGCGCGGTTCTTGCAGCTCGCCATCGCCTCGGCAAACGAAGTCCAATATCACCTCATCCTCGCCAACGACCTTGGGATGCTCTCGTCAACGACGTTTGCCAAACTGGAGGCCCGCGGTGATCAGGTAAAGAAGATGCTCTACGGGCTGCAGCGCCACGTTCGGGGCGTGGCACGCCCGGTGGATCCTGCGGCCGGTCAGTCACCCGCCAACGGCTGACCGCCAACTGCTCACAAGTCCGTATCGGTGGCTTTCCCGGTATACCGATTCATCGCCGACTTCATCCCTTCCTTCACCCAGCACTCCACCCCTTCGGTGAGTTCGGGAATCAGCGCCCGCACGGCTTCTGTCTCGCCTTTGCCCATCGCCGAGAGCACATAGTCGCTGAGTGTGACGCCGCGCTCACGGCCTGGCTCCGGGCCGACGCCGATGCGCAGCCGACCGTACTCCTGTGTCCCCAGGTGCGCCTCAACGCTCTTGAGCCCGTTATGGCCACCGGCCGTGCCTTTTTCGCGGAAGCGATAGCGCCCGCAGGGAAAGGCGACCTCGTCCACCACGACGAGCAAGTCGTTCGCGATCGCGAAGAACGGCCGCTTCCGGTATTGGCGAATCGCCTCTCCGGAGAGATTCATGTAGGTCTGCGGTTTCACCAGCCGCACCCGCGTGCCGTGGACCATTCCGCTGGCGACTCGGGCCTCGCCGTCCTTCTTCCACCCCTCGAAACGCCAAACGTCGGCCAGGTGGTCTACGACCCACCAGCCGACGTTGTGACGCGTCTTTTCGTATTCGCGCCCGGGGTTCCCGAGGCCGACGATGACTTTCATCGGTCGTTACGCCGCGGCGCGGACGGGGCGGGGGACGAACCCCGCGAATCCACGTCCGCGCAGCGGCAGCACGATTACTTCTTCTCGGCTCCGCCCTCGGCCCCTTCCTCGCCATCTTCGGGCTTCGGCTTGCGGATGAGTTCCGGCTCGGCCGGTGTTGCGACTGCAGCCGCATCGCCCGCCACGGGCTCGGCCACTTCCTTCGGGATCATGCAGACGCAGATCGTGCCGCCCGGATCATCGAGTACCGTGACTCCGGCCGGGATCTTGATGTCGCGGATGTGCAGCGACTTGCCGACTTGCAGCGGGGTCACGTCCACGTCAATGTGGTTCGGGATATCGGACGGATCCACGCTGATGTGCAGCTCGCGGATCGTTTCGTCGAGGATGCCGCCGCCCATGCGGACACCGTCAGGCGTGCCCACGAACTTGATCGGCACACGCACGGTGACCTTTTCGCCAGCGACGAGCTCCTGGAAGTCGACATGCAGGATGTCGCGCTTGACCGGGTGGCGCTGCAGCTCGCGGATCAGCGTACGGGCCATCTTGCCATCGACGGTGAGCTCGATGACCGTGGTGGTGTAGCTGATCTTCTCGAGCAGCCGGCCGAAGGTGTGCGCGTGCAGCGCGAGCGACTGCGGGTCGCGGCCGTGGCCGTAGATGATCGCGGGGATTTCGCCCGCGGCGCGCAGCTTGCGGGCCGTGCCCTTGCCACTCGACGTGCGGACCTTGGCGGAAAAACTTGCTGTTGCCATGTGGGAACGAGCCTCAGGTATTCGATGCGCAACGTGGGTTCCCGGTCATTCGCCGGCCCGGCGGCGCAAAACTACGGTTTACGGCTCACGGTGTACGGTGGACGGAAACCGGGTCCTGCATTCTCCTACTCGAACAGACTGCTCACACTCTGATCCGCATGGGTGAAACGAATCGCTTTCGCCAGCAACTCACCCACACTGAGGATCGTCAGCTGCGGAAACCGTTTCGAGTCCGGCAGGGCAATCGAATTGGTCACCGCCACTTCCTTGATCGCCGATGCCTTGAAGCGATCCACTGCGGGGCCCGAAAACAGCGCGTGCGTCGCGCACACGTAAATGTCGCGGGCCCCAAGGTTCTTCAATGCGCGCGCGGCTTCCGTCACCGAGCCCGCGGTATCGATCATGTCGTCGGCGATGATGCAATCCCTTCCTTCCACTTCGCCGACCACGTTTACCACTTCCGCTACGTTCGCCGCGGGGCGCCGCTTGTCGATGATGGCGAGTGAGCCATTCAAGCGCTTGGCAAATCCGCGGGCCATCTTCGCGCTGCCCACATCTGGCGCGACCACGACCACGTCCTGCAGGTTCTTCTTCCGGTAGTGCGCCGTCAGTACGGGCGCCGCATACAGATGATCCACCGGCAAGTCGAACATGCCCTGAAGCTGGTGTGCGTGGAAATCGAGGCCCAGCAGCCGGTTCGCACCCGACGCCTCGATCATGTTCGCCATCAGCTTCGCCCCAATCGCCACGCGCGGCTGATCCTTGCGGTCCTGCCGCGCGTACCCGAAGTAGGGAATCACCACTGTCACTCGTGCTGCTGACGCGCGACGGGCGGCGTCAATCAGCAGGAGCAGTTCCAGCACATTCTCCGCAGGCGGGTTCGTCGGTTGCACGATGAACACATCCGCGCCCCGGACATTCTCGTCGATCCGGACGAACACTTCGCCGTCGGCGAAGCGGCTCGTCGTGCACTTGCACAGTTCAACACCCAGGTGCTCGGCGATTTCTTGCGCGAGCGCACGATTTCCCGTGCCCGTGAGGACCCGAAAAGTGTTTACCGGTACCGAGAGTCCGTCCATGGAGAGCCTTGTAAGCTAAGCAACCACAGTGAGTTAGTCAACGGGTGCAAGGCGCAGTCATGTACGGCGGATCGAATTGCCCCTGGTGGATTCGAACCACCATTCTGTGCTCCAAAGGCACATGTCCTGCCATTGGACGAAGGGGCAGACACCAAAGCTTAATCAGCGGAGCGCCAAAGAGCTAAAACGGGGAACGACGGGACGTGGGGGGAGGACAGGGGAAGCGCTTACAGCAGCGACGTGCATGTCCCCCCATGTCCCCCCATGTCCCCCCATGTCCCCCCAGGTCCCCCCAGGTCCCTCCAGGTCCCCCCAGGTCCCCCCAGGT
>JARIET010000105.1 GCA_031127185.1 Gemmatimonadota bacterium
TCGGTGCCTACGACCACCTGCAGTCCCTGGCCGAGGCCGGCGTCGGTTGTATCAAGATCGAGGGACGCAAAAAGAAACCCGAGTACGTGGCAACCGTGACCCGAGCCTATCGCGAGTTTCTTGATCGAGTGGAGCAGGGGACGTTCGAACCGCCGCGCATTGAAGAGACTGAGCCGCTCGTTCAGATTTTCTCGCGCGGATTCACTGGGGGAATGTTCGGCGGGCGCGAAGGGCGCGAGTACATCACGCGGACGCACCCGGACAATCACGGCCTCGACATCGGCGTGGTGGTCGAATCGCGCAGCGGCGAGATCGTGATTGAGGTGCGCTACGCCGTCAATGAAGGGGATGGCCTCGGGTTCGAACCGGCCGCTGGCGCGGCACCGTCCGAAACAGTCGGCTTCTCGGTTCGTTCCGTTCGCACGGTCGCTGAGGGGCCGCCACTGCGGCAGTCACTCGCCGCACCGAAACCGGTGCCCGTCGGTTGGCGCGTTGTCCGTACGGCAGACGTCGAGCTGCTGGCCGGCGCGCGGGGATCTTTCGCGTCAGTTCAGACACCTGCTGCGGAATCGCGAAAAGCCCTGCGAGTGCGTGCATTCGGAAACGCCGGCGGCCCGCTCAAGCTGGCCTTCACGACCGAAGGTGACACTGAAATAGTCGAGTCGGTGGAACCTCTCCGTCCGGCAACCGCGCACCCGCTCGGCGAGCCCAAGCTGCGGGAGCAACTCGGACGGCTCGGCGGAACGCCGTTTGCGCTGACCTCTGTCGATGTTCGCGCACTCGGCTCTGGACTGTTCATACCGGTGAGTGAGCTCAACCGGATGCGTCAGGCGGCGGTGGCGGCGCTCGCCGAGCGTCGCGGCTGGAGTGCGGCCGAACGGCGCGCCGCGCGTGCGACGCAGATCGCAGGGTCGATACGGCTTCCCGACACGCCAGGCCAAGCCGTTGCCGGCAGAGACGGCGCGGTGCGACCGGACGCGGACACGCCGCGACTCGTCGCCGAAGTCTGTCGGATCGACGATGCCCGCGCCGCGGCTGATGCTGGCGCGACCGAGGTTGTACTTGATCCGTTTATTCGCCACCCAACGCCACCGCGTGCACGCGTGCTGGCGCTGCGCGAAGAACTTGCGGCGCGCGGCGTGCCGCTGCGCCTGCGCACGCCCAGCGTGGTTCGCCCCGACGACCGTCGGTCCATTGAACCATGGCTGGCCACCGGTTTGCCGCTGCTGACGGGACACCTCGGCATTCTCGCAGATGCGGGCGCCACGGGACGCGATGTCGTTGCCGACTATGCCACGAACTGCTTCAATCCACATACGGCGCGAGAGTTGTTCCGTTTGGGCGCGAAGCGCATCACGCCATCGGTCGAGCTCACTGCTGAAGAGATGAAGGAGATGGTTGCCCCGTGGAACGGGGCGGATTTCGAAGTGCTCATTTACGGCCGCCCGGAAGGGATGACCATTGAGCACTGCGTGCTCTCGGCGGCCTTCGATCGCGAACCGACGACCTGTCGAGACCTCTGTGTGAAGTCGCACCCGAACGTTGAGCTGACCGACCCAACGGGTTACGTGTTCCCCGTGGCGACGGACAGCGACTGTCGCAATCGGCTGTTGCACTCGCGCCCGATCGACGGTTCCGAGTTTGTTGGCGATCTCTGGGCGGCAGGAATTCGCGCGTTCCGCCTCGTGTTCAATGTGCCCGGTGATCGGGTGGGCGACATCACGGGGGCGTTTCGGCACCTGGTCGATTCGCTCGCCGCGGGCGCGGGCGCAGACCCGTCTGCGGTCCGCAACGTGGTCGGGCGCGAGTACACCCGCGGGCATTTCGAGCGGGCGGTCTAGCAGCAATACGATGTGATCGCGGTGATTCTGACGGCGACATTCATCTGCGCAGTCACCATCGTGCGGGGTGCCCCCCACCCTCGATGATGCCCTGGTGACACTGCAGCGTTGGTTCGGCTATTCCACGCTGCGCCCGCCGCAACGTCGCGCCATCAGCGCGGTGCTGGCTCGACGCGACGTGCTCGTTGTCATGCCCACCGGCGGGGGCAAGTCGCTCTGTTTTCAGGTACCAGCGATGATGCTCGACGGCCTGACCATCGTGCTCTCGCCCCTCGTGTCGCTGATGAAGGATCAGGTCGACACGCTGGTGCGCAAGGGAATGCCCGCGGTCGGCTTGCACGGCGGGATGACGCCGGGCCAGCAGGCAGACGCCATCGCGCAGGCCATAAATGGCTCGGCGCGGATGCTGTATGTCGCGCCGGAGCGTCTGGTCGTTGGGAGCACGCTGCGTGCGCTGGCACGCGTGAACGTCGCGCTGCTCGCCGTGGACGAAGCACACTGCATTTCGGAATGGGGCCATGAGTTCCGCCCCGCTTATCGTGAGTTGCAGTCCATTCGCGGACCACTTGGGTCTCCGCCGACAATAGCCCTGACGGCGACAGCCACGCCCGCCGTACGGGATGACATCGCGGCGGTCTGCGGGCTGCGCAACCCGGTGCGTATATCCGCAGGCTTCGACCGCCCCAACCTCCGATACGCCGTGCATCGCGTGAAAGGCCCGCGTGATCGCGACCGTCGTCTCGCAGAACTGATTCGTACAAGGGCGGGCCCCTCAGTGGTTTACGCCCAGACGCGGAGCCGCGTGGAGCGCGTAGCGCGGCGTCTCGTCGACTTCGGCGTCCCGGCGGTTCCATACCACGCCGGGCAGGAGGCGGGCCTTCGGCGCGAGACCCAGGATGCTTTCATGCGCGGAGCAGTGGAGGTGATCGTCGCCACCAGCGCATTCGGGATGGGTGTCGACAAGCCGAACGTGCGGCTCGTCGTCCACGACGCGATCTCTTCGACCCTCGAGTCGTACTATCAGGAGGCGGGCCGCGCCGGCCGCGACGGTCTCGCATCCAAGTGTGTGCTGCTCTACGCGCCGTACGACCGCCGATCACCCGAGTACTTCATCGCGGCCACGTCGCCGCCGCGCGATCTCGTGGAGCGGGTTTACTTCGCGGCACGGCGCGAGGCTGAGGCGCTGCTTCCGGGATGTCCTGCCTGGATTGATGCCGGCGCCTTGGCGCGGCGCCTCAAGGCCCCACCAGCGCAGATCTCCGGTGCGCTGAGTCTGCTCGTGCGGGCCGGTGCGGTTGTGGAAGAGCGCGGCGACACGAACCGTATCTGGGTTCGCCTCATCGCCACCGACCAGCGTCTGAGCGCGCTCCGTGACTCTGCGAGCTTTGATCGTCATCTCGTCAGGGAACTCTGGCGCGCGTCCCGCGGTGCAATCCGCACCGGCGCCATGGTTGATGTTGCGGCCCTGCAGCCGGGACTCGGCGGGGTAGGGCTCGCCAGCGCGCTCGATGCGATGATGCGCGACGCCATTCTGGTCTGGGAGCGGCCGCATGCCGGCACGCGTCTCACGGACTCAGCGCGGTCGTTGGAAAGCTGGGGAATTGACTGGGCCGGCGCCGCCGCCCGCCGCAAGGCTTCTGAGGCGCGCCTCGCTGCGATGATCCGCTACGCCGAATCGCGCGGCTGCCGGCGTCGCGTACTGTTGGGCTACTTCGGCGACGTGGTGGAGTCGCAGAACTGTGGTGCCTGCGATCGCTGCCGGTGAGCCGTGTTCAGGTGCTGCGATTGGCGTCGATTATCATTCTCAAATGCATGACACGTTTTACCTGAACGAACAACACTTCGCTGTCCGCGAAATGGTCAGCGCCTTCGCGCGTGATGAAGTCGCCCCGGTGGCCTCGCAACACGACGCCGACCAGTCGTTTCCCTGGGCAAACGTCAAGCGGATGGGGGAACTCGGTCTCCTCGGCATTCCGTGGAGCGAAGACGTCGGCGGTGCTGGCTTCGACACGCTGAGTTTTATCATCGCGATTGAAGAGCTCGCGCGCGTCTGCGCTTCGCACGCCATCACCATCTCGGCACACACAACGCTCGGCACATCGCCAATCGTGAACTTCGGCACCGAATCGCAGAAGGCGCGCTACGTGCCGCTCCTCGCTTCAGGCCGTGTGCTCGGCGGATTCGGACTCACTGAGCCCGGCGCAGGCAGCGATGCTGGTGGCACGCGAACGACAGCCGTGAAGAAGGGTGATCACTACCTCATCAACGGATCCAAGCGGTTTATCACCCACGGTGGAGTCGGTGAGATCTTCGTGATCACGGCGGTGACTGAGCCGGGTGCCGGAACCAAGGGCATCAGTTCCTTCATCATGACGAAGGAGACCTCGGATCCAGCAGCGGCCGCTGCCCACGGTTTCGGGCATGACAACTCGCTCACGCCAATGCGCGGATTCCGCTCGGGCAAGAAGGAAGACAAACTTGGCTGGCGCGCCTCCGACACTTGCGAGCTGATCTTCGAGGACGTCGAAGTCCCGGTCGAGAATTTGCTTGGCCCGGAGGGGAAGGGGTTCACGAACTTCATGCGCACCCTCGATGCGGGCCGCATCGGGATTGCTGCCCTGTCTATCGGCCTCGCGCAGGGCGCGCTCGATCAGTCAGTGCAGTACGCCGCGACACGGAAGCAGTTCGGCAAGTCGATCGCTGAGTTCCAGGGAATTCATTTCAGCCTGGCCGATATTGCCACCGGTCTCGAGGCGGGGCGGCATCTCGTGTACCACGCGGCTTGGCTGGCGCAGAACGGGCATCCGTACACCAAGGAAGCGGCGATGGCCAAGCTCTTCTGTTCCGAGCTGGCGATGCGCGCCACGATTGCAGCGGTGCAGGTGCACGGCGGGTACGGGTACACGCGCGATTACCCGGTTGAGCGCATGATGCGCGATGCCAAGATCGGCGAGATCGGCGAAGGCACCAGCGAGATCCAGCGCATCGTGATCGCCCGGCAGATCTTCAAGGATCTCGTCCGGATCTGAGCCCCCGCTGGTGCCGGCGTAGGGCCGCGGCTCGCACCCCAGCCCGGCACGCCATTGCGTCCGAGGGCAACGTCCCGTTACAAATACAGCAGCGCCAAAGTGGCGCATCTTCGTGTCCGGCAACGGCTTTGCCTCTGTCGGGTACTTCAACAAGGCTGCAGCAGGTGCCACGAACGTCTGGCGCCGGAACGCTGTGGCCGTCTCCCCAGCCTCGCGACCCACTCCCGGGATGCTGACCGCATTCGATCGCACGTTCGGCCGCCTTATGTCCGGGCTCATCACGTTCCCCCTGGGGATCGTGGATGTCCGGCCGGCTCGCACGTGTCCGATCAGCCGCGGCGAGGGAGGCCACCCCCTAATAGCGGTACGCAATGAAGCGAGAAATTTTGATCAGCGGGACGCAGCGCGAAATACGCGTTGCGATTCTGGAGGACGACCAGCTCGTTGAAATGCAGGTCGATCGTCCGGAAGCACGTCGGATGATCGGTGACATCTACCTCGGGAAAGTCGAAGCGGTCCTGCCGGGCATTCAGGCAGCATTCGTCAATATCGGTACCGAGAAGAGCGCATTCCTGCATTCGTCCGACCTCGTCTTTGACGAGGATGGCGACGACGATGACGACGACGATGATGGCGATGACGACAGCGCGGCCGCTGAGGTCGATGTCGAACAACCGTCATCCGCGACAGAGCCCGTCGCGTCCAACGGCGACAGCGATTCGCCATACGCCGACGCACCCGCGCCCGGCGCGGAAGCCGGTTCCAACGGCGGTGCGCAGCCTGAGCAGCAAGGTGGCCGCGGCGGTCGAGGCGGACGTGGTCGTCGTGGTGGCCGCGGCGGTCAAGGCGGTCAGCAGGCTGCCCAGGGTGGTGAGCCGAAGGGCGAAGCCAAGCCCGAGCAGAAAGAGCAGCCGCGCGGCGGCCGTGGCCGTCGCCGTCGCGTAGAGCCGCCGCAGATTCAGGATGTCCTGAAGCGCGGCCAGCAAATCATCGTGCAGGTCTCAAAGGAGCCGATTTCCACCAAGGGGCCCCGCGTTACGGCGCAAGTCTCGCTGGCGGGCCGCTTCCTTGTGTTCATGCCGTTCGCCTCGCGCGTGGGCGTCAGCCGCAAGATCGGCGAGCGCGCCGAGCGCCAACGGCTTCGCGAACAAGTACAGAAGATCCTGCCCAAGGATTCGGGCGGCGTGATTGTGCGAACGGTCGGCGAGGATGTCACGCCGGACACGTTCAACCGTGAGCTCAGCACGCTGATCTCACAGTGGCAGAAGATCAACAAGAAGCAGAAGTTCGTTGGCTCGGCGCCCAAGCTCCTGCACCGCGAGACGTCGCTCACGCGTGGCATCATCCGCGATCTCTTCAGCGCCAAGGTCGACAAGCTCACCGTGGACTCGAAGCAGATCCACAATGAGATCGTCGAATACCTGAAGGGCATCGCGCCCGAGTTGTCAGACCGCGTCGTATTGCACGAGGAGAAGACGCCGCTCTTCGACAAGGCCGAGGTTGAGACCGAGATCCGCGACCTCTTCAAGCGGCGCTGCGACCTGCCGTCAGGTGGCTACATCATCATCGAGCCCACCGAGGCGCTCGTTTCCGTCGACGTGAACTCAGGTCGGTACACGGGCAAGAAGGACCCCGAGAAAACGTCGTTGCGCACGAATTCTGAGGCCGCGCGCGAGATTGCCCGTCAGATTCGGCTGCGCGATATCGGCGGCATTATCGTCTGCGATTTCATTGATATGGAGACGCGCAGCAACCGCGACCGCATTCTGCAGGAGTTGCGCACGCATCTGGGGCGCGACCGGGCGCGCACAAAGGCTTTCGCCGTCAGCGACCTCGGCCTCATCGAGATGACCCGGCAGCGTGTGCGCCAGAGTCACTTGCAGTCAATGACCGAGGCCTGCCCGACCTGCCACGGCACCGGGCGCGTCTTCACGCCGGAAACGATCGTGCGGCGAATGGAACGCTCAGTACGCCGGATCGCTGTTGATGGCCGCAAGGACAATCTCGTGGTGAAGCTCCACCCGGATACTGCGATCTACGTCCTGGAAAATGAGAAGGACCTCATCTCCCGGCTCGAGAAGGGGCTTGGGTTCCGTCTCGAGATGCGCGACGATCCGCTCCTCAAGCCCGACGAGTTCAAGCTCGTCGTGAAGGGGGCGGGCAGGGACGTCACTCAGCAGTATGCGGTGGCGTAGGCTCGGTCCCGGCCGCCAGCGCGGCGGCCGGGGTTCCATCTCACGCAAGACTCTGGCCTAGTACAGGTAGGCCACCTAGCTTCATTGGGTTGCGTCGTCTCCCACCCTCGGCCCCCCGACCTTGAGCGCAGACCTGCGGGCGCAGCTGCAGAAGACGTTGGGCGATGCGTACCGCCTCGAACGCGAACTCGGCGGCGGCGGAATGAGCCGGGTTTTCGTGGCGCAGGAAACGCGACTGCAGCGCGACGTGGTGGTAAAGGTGCTTTCGCCCGACCTGGCGCAGGGCATCAGCGTCGACCGCTTCGAACGCGAAATCAAGACCGTCGCCGGGCTCCAGCAGGCGAACATCGTGCCGGTGCTCACCGCCGGTGAAACGGACGGCCTCCCGTTCTACACGATGCCGTTCGTCGAGGGCGAATCGCTCCGGGCGCGGCTCGCCAAAGGCCCGCTTGCGATTGCGGAGGTCGTCAGCGTTCTCAAGGACGTTTCCAAGGCACTCGGCTATGCGCACGGACGCGGTGTTGTGCATCGCGACATCAAGCCGGACAATGTGCTGCTCTCGGGCGGCACGGCAGTCGTCACCGACTTTGGTATCGCCAAGGCCATCAGTGCGTCGCGCACGGCTTCTGGCGCGGCCACACTTACGCAAATCGGCACGAGCATCGGCACGCCCGCGTACATGGCGCCTGAACAGGCTGCCGGCGACGCCGACATTGATCACCGCGCTGACGTCTACTCGCTCGGCGCAATGGCGTATGAGCTGCTGACTGGGCAGGTGGTGTTTCCGAATCGCACGCCGCAGCGGATGCTCGCGGCGCATATGAGCGAGACGCCCAAGTCTGTGGCGGAACTGCGGCCTGATACGCCAGCGGTACTTGCCGACCTGGTGATGCAGTGCCTGGCCAAGGAAGCTTCTGCTCGCCCGCAGGACGCCAACGCGCTCCTCCGTTCACTCGAGACCACGAGCGGCGCAGGTCTTGCGGCGATGCCGCCGATCCTGATCGGCGGGGCGGGGATGTTCCGCAAGGCGCTCGCGATCTACGCGGGCGCTTTCGTCGTTGTGGCTGTGGTAGCCCAGGCCGCGATTGTCGGCATCGGACTTCCGGACTGGGTGTTCCCGGGCTCGCTGATCGTGATGGCGCTCGGGCTCCCGGTGATTCTCTGGACAGGGTACGTCCAGCGCGTCACCCGCCGTGCGTTGGCGGCCACTCCCACATTCACCCCCGGCGGAACGCCGAGTACCACGGCGCACGGCACGATGGCGACGATGGCCCTCAAGGCCGCGCCCCATGTGAGCTGGTACAAGACGGCGCGCGGCGGGATGTACGCGTTCGGCGCGTTCATCGCCGTCATTGCCCTGTTCATGGCGATGCGCCAGTTCGGCATTGGGCCGTTCGGATCACTCATCGCATCGGGCACGTTCGGTAAGCGCGAACGTGTGATTCTGGCCGAGTTCAAGGGGCCAGCGAGTGACACGACGCTCGGGCCCACGGTCACAGAGGCGTTCCGCACTGACATCGGCCAGTCGACGAGCCTGACGGTGATGCCGAACCTGGCCGTGAGAGCGGTGTTGCAGCGTATGCAGCGACCGGCCTCGGTGCACGTGGACTACACGCTCGCCCGTGAAATCGCGACGCGTGAGGGACTCAAGGCCGTCATCGACGGCGACGTCGTCGCGCTGGGGGGCGGCTATGTGCTCTCCGTGCGCCTCGTGTCCGCGCAGTCGGGCGAAGAACTCGGCGCATTTCGCGAGACCGCCAAGGACGCCAGCGAGATCATTCCGGCGATCAGTCGACTCTCGAAAG
>JARIET010000106.1 GCA_031127185.1 Gemmatimonadota bacterium
CTCGCCTGAGTCGGTCCGCAGGGCCGCCGAGGTTTACGCCCCCGGCGCGCTCCAGTCCACCGACAGCTCGACGTCGCCCCACGCAAACCGCAGCACGCCCGCTGGCGTACCTGGGTCGCGCGACGGCACCAGCCACATGGAGAAGCTCTCCACAGGAGACGTCAGCGCGCGCCGACGCAGGTCAATGCGCGCCACATCCTGCGCAGCAGCGTATGTACCGGCTTCCGCGCCGATGTTCGAGTTCACAATCAGCTTCCAGCCTGCGCTCGTCGGCAGCGCCCAGAGAGCGTATTTCCCCTTGGCGAGCCGACGACCGCCGATGACCAGATCCGTTTCGGTCTCCAGCATCGTGGTCGCGTTTGCACCGAGGCGCCAGACGGAATCGAGTGGCACAAGGTCCGGCGTATGCAGGCGACGGCCGCGCAGGTGCGGCTGGCCATAGTCGATCTGTATCGTGAGCGGCATCACGCCCTGAACGCCCTGTGGGGCAGTGAGGCTCACCGCCACCGTGGCGCGCGTGCTCGGCTGCGCGGTACGGCCAGCAGCCTGAATGGTGGCCGCAGCCTGTGCGTGGGCGGAGGTCGCGGTGACGGCGACGAGGGCGAGCGCGAATGTGGAGCGAGCGAACGTACGGTTCATGGAGACCAATCGTAGAGGTTGATGACCGCTGAAAACTAGCGTCCGCGCTATTTGGCCGCCGCTGGCCGCGTGCCGTAGCGCTGAGTCGCGAATCCCACGATCAATCCCACGATCGACCCCGGGATGAGGATCTCCCAGAAGTAGACCGCGCCGGTGTTGGGGTCCTTCGCCATCGCGAACGGAAGCGCAAGCAGCCCGCCGACGACGAGCCCCACCACGAGGCCGATTCCCATGTTGTTCACTTTTCGCGCCACTGCGCCTACCACGACGCCGGCGACGAGCCCCTTGAACGTGGACCCCATCACGATGCCCGCAATCTGCGGCGCCACTTCGGGTGCAGACACGAGCGCCGTCAGGCCATCGAGCGCGCCGAGGACGCCGCCCAGTGAGAGGCCGAGTACTGGCTTGTTCATTGCATCTCCATGAGTTGAAGGAAGAATTCTGCTAGATACCACGCCACAACAGGATCGCCACCCGCATCACCAGATAGGCCAATACAAGCAGGATTGCCGTTTGATGGGTGGAGGCGAACCGGGCCACACGTTCAATAATTGTCTCGCGATGGGCGAGCACGCGTTCGTTTGCGGCGAACCGGCGCAGGTCGTCGCGCAGGTCAAGCGCCGAGGCGTAGCGCCCCGCCGGATTGGTCGCCGTCGCACAATCGATGATGGACCGGAGGCGGCGCGGCACGGGGTCGTCGTGCGCCGCAACCAGCTCACGGAGAATCGCGCCGAGTCCAAAGATGTCAGCGCGAGCCTCCGCACTGGCATCGCCGCGCTGGCCGGCCGCCTGTTCCGGGGCCATGAAGCCCGGTGTACCCACCACTGTTCCATCGCGAAAGTCAGGGTCGGCGTCGCGGGCCACACCCCAGTCCAGAATCAGCGTCTCGCCGAACGGACCAAGCATCACGTTGCCGGGCTTCAGGTCGCGGTGCACCACGCCGTGTGCGTGAGCATACGCGACGGTATCGCAGAGCTGTTCCACAATGCGAAGCAGATCGCGGCGATCCCGTCCGTCTCGCGCCGCGACATCCAACCGTTTGCCCTGCACGAGTCGCATGGCATACCAGGGCGTGCCGTCCGTTGCCGAACCAAGATCGAACACCGGCACAATTCCGGGATGCTCAAGCGTGGCGAGGACGCGCGCCTCGCGCGCGAGCCGCTCAATCAGTTCATCGCTTGCCAGATGCGCTGCGAGCACTTTTACTGCCACATCGCGCGCGAGGACGGTGTCGTGCGCGCGCCACACCACCCCCATGCCTCCCTCGCCGATCACCTCGACCAGGCGATAGCGCTCCGGCACGGGGCTCTCAGCAAGCGTTGCGCGCAGGCGCGCGGCCGCCGATCGGCTCATCGCGCCCGGCCTGCTCAGCGTCGCGTGCGGCGTGAGCGGCGTCAGCGGGGTCATGGTTTCACAGTGGCCGGTTGCCGAGGAGATCACGCGCATCCTCGCGAAACTCGGCGTCGTTGCCGGCGAGTGCGCGCAACGCGTCGAGCACGTGACGGCGGTATTCGCGACGCGACCAGTTCAAGTAGTTCGTCACTTGCGTCTCGGGAATCCCGAATCGCTGGGCAAGCGATCTATACGATGGACGTTCGGCGTCCGGCGGATCATCCACGTCGTAGGCCACAAAGACGGCGACGTGCGTGGATTTTCCTGCGGCCTGGGCCTCGGATCGAAATGCATCGAGGGCCACGGCAAGCACGCCGCGCACCCACTCGTCATGGATGCGAGCGTCCGTTTCGTCAGGTGCGCCGACAAGATCCGTGTCCACCGCGTCGAGCGACTCCTCGTCCGCACCACCGCCACGCTTGAGCCGCGCCTTCGCCCGCGCCGCGTCGGAGGCAAAGCGGTCGAGACAGGTACGGAGAAAGGTCCGGAACCGGCCCTTGGCCGCGTCATAGCGCGCGAACCATTCCTTGGCGAAGGCCGCCGCAAAGAAGTCCTGAGCCAGGTCTTCGGCGTCGGTTCGGTGGAGCCGCCAGCGCAGCTCGAGCAGCGCCACCACCGGGCCCCAGTAGGCGGTGGAGAGCAACTCGGCGGCCGCACGGCGCGATACCTCATCGGAACCGCTGAGGTCGGCGACGACGGAAATCCGCGTGGGTGGGAAGGTGCGGCGTGGAGATTCCAGAGGTGATCATCTTAGCACCCGACGCCGGAGGCGGCCACAAACGCTTAGCGCCAGACGCCGATGATCGCACCCATCGCGGTCAGAGCGACTGTCATGTAACCGCCGTTGATGAGCATCAGCTTTGCCGACCGACGTTCGAACAGCCCGACCACGAAGAGCCCCGTCGCGATCCAGCCCCCGCCAACGAGAGCACCGTACATCGTCGCCTTGCCGGCAGTGATGGTTGGGTCGCCAATGAACATCGCGAGGTTGTACGCCATGATCAGCGTCCAGAGAAAAGCCAGGCCATAGATCTTGCCCTGATTGGCCTTGGCGAGCCCTTCCACAGTAAATCCGTTCTCTGCCATCCACGCCTGGCCGAAGAGTGGGCCGTACCAGACACCGCCAATGATGAATGCCGATACTGCGGCGGTGATGACGGCGAAGTGATTCAGGGTGACGCCTTCCATATGGAATGCTCCGTTGGTGGGGTGGTTGATATGCGCGGGCACGGACGTTCAGAAATCCTTTCGATGTCGGCTGGCTACTCCATTAGTCCGACCCCGGGCGGGGGGTCAATGGAGCCGCTGGTCAGCAGCTAATGGTGTTGTACGCGCCCTCTCTGCATCTTCCACCACCTCAAATTGAGCCCGAATCCCATGAAGCGACCCAGCACTCCCGAACGAAAGACCGACGACAAGGCCTGTAAGGCGGAGACCGGCAAGTCCAAGGCCGAATGGTTTGCGGCGATCGACAAAGGCGGCGCCGGCGGGCGCGCCGTGGTCGGCAAACTGCTGCAGACCGCGAAGGTGGACCCGTGGTGGATCACGGTGCTTTCGGTGGAGTACGAGGCTGCACAGAAGACGGTGGAGAAGGACGGCAAGCCAAAGGGATATTCCATCTGCTCCACCAAATCCGTGGCGGCGAATGCCGCGAAGACCTGGAAAGCGCTGACGACGTCGGCCGAGTTGGCCAAGTGGTTTGGCAGCGGCGCGACGATGGAGGCCACGGAAGGCGGCGCCCTGCGAGACAAGGACGGCGTTTCCGGTACTGTGACGAAGGTTCGTCCTGAAAAGGCGCTTGTCTTTACGTGGGATGCCGACTGGGCTGCCGGGTCAACGGTTGAAGTGTTGGTGCAGCCCAAGGGCGACAAGACCGGACTCGTGGTGAATCACACCCGCATCCAGACCCGCGCCGACGCCGACGCCGTGCGGGAGGCGTGGTCGCAGGCCCTGAACGCACTCAAGACTCACATCGAGGGATAGTCGGATGAAACGAATCTCGTTCCTGTCGTGCGGCCTGCTGGCAGCATTGGCATTTCCACTGTCCGCGACCGCGCAGTTGATCCTTCCACCCGGCTGGAAGTGGGCGACTGACGTTCCTTCCCGCGTCACCACGAATGCCGACTTCGACAAAGTTCTCGGTGACTCGGTCTGGCGCTTCACGCAGATGACGCCCGGGTTTCACGTCACCACGCGTCCTGCGGCGCTGATGTACGACGCCACAATCCAGGCGTCGGGACGCTACGCGGTGGAGTCGGTGCAGATTCTCTTTCCAGGCACGAGCCAATCCGGGTACGGACTTTTCATCGGCGGGCGCGATCTCGATGCGGCCGGAGCGCAGTTCATCGCTTTTCTGGCGCGGCGCGACGGCCAGGTGTCCATTGAGCGGCGTTCTGCGGGGCAGACCACGACCTTGGTGCCGTGGACGCCGTCGCCCGCCGTGAAACTGGCGCCTAAGGCTGACGACACTGCGAGCAACACGTTGCGCGTTTCCGTGGAACTCGACTCGCTTCGCTTCAACATCAATGGGCAGCCGGTGGCGGCGGTCGCGCGCCGAGACTTGCCGGTGGACGGCTACTTCGGTTTCCGCACGGGCGCCGACATCAACATGCACATCACGACGATCGACTTCATGCGCAGGCTCGCCACGGTGCCGCCGCCCAAGCCGGCGCCGTAGCCGACACCGGAGCGGACGTCGTCAGAAGGCGAACCCGATGGAGATGCGGCCCGTCGGGTAGCGCACCGTGACACTTGTACTGCTGAACTCCTCTTCGTCGATATTGAGCACCTTTGCTCCAGCTCCAAGGGTGACGGCGACGTTTTTCTTGTCGCCCATCAGCCACTGGTACTCCAGGAGCACGCCGAACGAGGGGCCGCCAGCGCTTTCCTCGCGACCATTGAAATCAGTGGTGGAGACCCGCGAAAACCCCGCAGATCCGCCGAACGAGAATCCGTTCAGTGCCACGCCGGCAGGATAGTATCGCACCTTGAATTCCGCAGACGAGTAGTTGGCGTCGTCGGCAAAATCGGTGGTCGTTCCGCCCACTCCCCAGGTTGCCGCCTTGGCAAACGTGCGCTCAAACTCGCCGGTGTACACCTGAAAGACGACGTTAAGCGGCTGGATGGAGATGACGTTCCTGAGTGCGGCGGTCTGCGCGGAAGCGCCCACACCAGCGATGGCGACCAGGGCGCCCGCGGCGATGAAGTGCTTGACCATGTCCAAAGCTCCTGACTTGAATGAAGGCCTGCGGGAATGCGGGAAAGTTACGGTGTATCGGCACGGGTAAAGGTACGGATGAGCGATCGAAACGTGGTGGCTCCGAGCACGTTCTGCACATCCTTGTGTCCCGCCCGAGCAACCACCTGCAGCTGCTTGGGATCCCGCGCCGCCGCAAAGAGGTCGCGGCCCTGCTGCGCGGGAATCTGGATGTCAGCCTCACCATGAAGGATGAGCACCGGCATTAATACCGTTGCAATCTTCGCGGTGTTCATCATCGGTTCGCGAAGCAACCACCGCACGGGGAATCCCAGCGGGTTCGCACTCGTCGCCATCGCCTGGCCGTTGGAGAATCCCGACTCTGCGATCAGCGCCCGCATGCCAGGATTGGCGGCGGCAAGCGCGATGGCTGGCGCGCTGCCCAGCGAGTGACCGTATGACACGATACGCGCGACACCCCCCGGAATCCTGGCGGCAAAGAATGCGAGCGCGGCCTGGGCATCAGCGATGAGCGTGGTTTCGTCCTCCGACTTGCCGGTGCTCTTGCCAAACCCGCGATAATCGTACGTCAGCACGTCGAACCCGGCGCGCCACAACACCACGGCGTGCGCCCATTCTTCGTCCTGCGCGAGGTTGCCGCCTTTGCCGTGCGAGAAGAGGATGCCGAGCCGCGTGGCAGCACCCGGCTGGCGCAGGTGGTAGCCGAAGAGTGTTTCGCCGCCGGACGTGAACTGTACCTCGGAGTGGAGCGAGTCGGGAATCACCGTGGCCGGGATCTCGTAGGTCTCCACCGCATCCCCGGAGAAGACGATGCTGTCGAGCTTGCACGACGTCGCGACGATCGTTGAGGCCGCGAGCAAGGAGACAGCGAGTCTGCGGCGCGTCATCGCTTCACCTGGACGCCAAACTGCAGCCCCAGCCCCCCGTTGCCGCCAAGGCTGTTCTCACCTTCAAAAAGCCCGCTGTGCATGTCGGCGTTGGCCGCCACCCATTTGCCTTCGAGCTGAAGCACGAGCTTGCGCCCAAAGTCGCGCTGGATTCCAACGAGGGGCGAGAAAAACGCCTCGAACCCATCGTTGAGTTTGAGCGTTGCGCTGTTCCCGCCATACAGGAGGGTCTTCTCGCCCGCGGACCAGCTGGCCGTGCCCGTGAAATTCGGGTAGATGCGGGCTCCGCCGCTGCCGACGAATCCGTAGAGCTGGGCCTGACCGGTGATCTCCGGCAGCGGACCCGACGCGGCGCGAAGCCTACGCGCGGCACCGACGTCCACGCCTGCTACTCCGAACGCGGCCGCAAGGAGGTGGGCGTTAGCCGCGAGCGTGAGGTTGTCGGACTTGCCCCACATCCGGCCGACGTTGGTATACGGAATCACGCCCCCTGGTGTGTGGTGCGGGAGGAGGGGGCCGCCAATCGAGCTGATCCACCGCGACTGTCCTTTCGGGAGCACTCGTACCGGCTGAGTGGCCGTGCAGGCGAGCGCGGAGCAGGCCAGCAGCGCGATGGCAAGTCGTGTCTGTGATGGTGATGGCATTGAGACCTCGGCGTAGGCTGCGGGCTTCCGGATGCATTCACTATGACGATTGCCGACGAAAGGGCCAATACGTCAGTCGACGTAGGCGGGTCAAATGCTCCGTAATTCGAAACTTTTGGGCTTGAATCGCTGTCTTAAAGGGGTCTGGTATGGCTGTTCCCACTCCTGTCCCCCGCTGCATGCGCTGTTTCCGGCTGACGTTGCTCGCTGCCCTTGGCATCTGCCTCTCGCCAGGCTCGTCGGTCGCGCAGGCCGCGCCGCCGCAGCAAGGCCCAATCGCCGTCTATCTCGACTGTCGCACCCACTGCGACGGTGAGTTCATTCGAACAGAGATCGGCTATGTGAACTGGGTCCGCGACCGCGAGGTGGCCGACGTCCAGCTGTTGATCACGAGCCAAGACGCCGGTGCAGGCGGCGACCAGTACACCCTCGCGTTCATTGGCTTACGAGGCTTTGCGGGGCGCGGCGACACGCTGACCTTCACGACGAACCCAACCACAACCAACGACGAAGAACGGAAGTTGATGGTCCAGACCATGGCGCTGGGTCTGGTCCAGTTCCTCGCACACACGTCTTCCGCCGCGTCGTTGCGCGTGTCGGTCGATGCGGCAGGTGGCAAGGCCGCGGCTGAGCAGACGGCGCCGAAGAACGACCCGTGGAAGGCCTGGGTGTTTGAAATAGGGGTGAACGGGTCGGTCGACGGCGAGAAGTTCTACAAGAGCCGCGACGTCAACCTGAACCTCGAGGCCCGGCGCGTCACGGAGGCCTGGAAGACCGGATTCGAGTATTCGTTTTCGTATCGCGACAACCATGCCACTGTACAGGAGTTCGACAACCTCGGGCGGGTGACGTCGGAGGAGACGTACACGAATCTGCAGCGCGACTGGAACGCGGAGCTCTTTCAGATCAAGAGCGTGACCAACCACTTTTCACTCGGCGCCGCGGTGGAAACGGCGCAACAGACTTTTCGCAATCAGGATCTGCGCGTCATGGGACGCGCCGCGTTTGAGTACAACCTATTCCCATACGCAGAGGCCACGCGGCGCGAACTCTCACTGCGGTATGGCCCGAGCTTCACCCGCATGCAGTACGCCGACACCACGATCTTCGGCAAGATCAGCGAAAACCTGCCGGGGCACTTCGTGGAGGTGAGTTACCGCACGCGGCAGCCCTGGGGCAACGTGAACGTCAACCTCGAGCACCGGAACTACTTCACCGATGCGTCGAAGCGGACGACCGAACTCAACGGTGGCTTCTCCGTGCGCCTCTTCAAGGGATTCAACCTGAACGGCGGCACGGGCTACGAATGGATTCGCGACCAGGTGTACCTGCCCGCTGCGAGTTCGAACGCCGTGGATGTGCTGCTCAGGCGGCGCGCGCTGCTCACGGGGTTCCGCTATTACACGCACTTCGGGGTGAGCTACACGTTTGGGTCCATCTTCAACAACGTGGTGAATCCGAGGTTTTAGCTCCGGCTCAGCGGCAGTTCCAGCCTGACTTCACATCCCGCCGAGGCCCCCGCGCGGTTCGCCAGTACCAGCGACCCGCCGTGGGACTCGGCGATTTGCCGACTGAGCACGAGGCCAACGCCGGTGCCACCGACCTTCGTGGTATAAAAGGGCACGAAGAGGTTGGCAGTTTGGCCGATCCCCGGGCCATCGTCTTCGACTACGACGCTCAGTCGGCCGTCCGTCACGGACCAACGCATCCGCACGCCACCCTCGGTTCCCTGGACTGCGTCGGCCGCGTTCTTCACGAGGTTGATCAACACCTGATCGAGCTGGTCGCCATCGGCTTGGATCGTGACATCGGGACCGGGCGCGACCTGCACCTTCACCCGCGGCTCAAGCCGCGCCACGCGCGCCACCCACTCGCTCACCTTTACTGGGTGCATGCGCGGCGCAGGCAGTCGAGCGAGTTGTGTGTAGGCGGCCAGAAACCGCGTCAGCGCCTCCGCACGCGAGGTGATCACGCCAAGCCCGCGCGCGAGATCCTCGCCGAACGCTGTTGGCGCGATCGAGGGATCGCGCTGCACCAGTTCGCCCAGCCGACTCGCAAGTG
>JARIET010000107.1 GCA_031127185.1 Gemmatimonadota bacterium
AAGAGCTAGTTCCGCAGCGGTTTTCCGGTTTCGAGCATGTGCTTGATGCGTGCCTGTGTTTCGGTCGTCCCGAGCAGCGCGAGAAATGCCTCGCGTTCGAGGTCGAGCACATCCCATTCACTCACATCCCGTGGCGGACCATCGCCACCCGAAAGCACATACGCCACGTGCCGACCGATGCGCACGTCGTGCTCCGATGCCTGGCCCCCTTCCTTGAAGGCAAAGAGCGCGTAGTTCAGGTTGCCGACGGATTCGCGGCCGAGCGCGCGGATGGTCCGCACCTGTGGAGCCACGTAATCCGGCGCGAGGTCGAGGACGCGCGCCTTGGCGTCGGCCAACAGGTGATCGCGGTTCATGGTGATCCGATCCGCCACCGGCCGCAGCAGTCCCATCTTGCGTGCCTCGTGCGCACTCGCGCTCATCTGCGCCAACGCAATCAACTTGAATGCGCGCTTCGGCGCCTCGAACGGATCCGACTCGTCATACGGTTTGAGTGCGTCGGTGAAGCGGAACAACAACTCCTTCGTTCCGCCTCCGCCCGGAATCAGCCCTACGCCGACCTCCACCAATCCCATGTACAATTCGGCATGCGCCTGAATGCGGTCCGTGTGGAGCGAAAACTCCGCGCCGCCGCCGAGCGTCAACCCGAACGGTGCTGCAACGACAGGAAATGGCGCGAGTCGTACGCTCATCACGGACTGCTGGAAACGACGCACGGCGGTGTCGAGCACCTTGAACTCGCCGGTGGCCGCGAGCTGCAGCACGCCGGCGAGATTCGCGCCGGCGGTGAAGGTACGCGGGTCGTCGTTGCCGAGCACGAGACCGGCGTAGTTCCCTGACGAGATGCGCTCGATGGACTTGGCCAGCATGTCGAGAACGCCTGGGCCAAGCGTGTTCATCTTGCCGCAGAACTCCAGGCAGAGGACGCCATCGCCGAGGTCCACGCAGCGGGCGTCGTCGTTGGAGTCGAGCACCTTGCCCCGGGCGCGCAGGTCTGCAAGATCGAGACGACCAGGAACCGGTTGCAGCACCACTCGCCCAGCCGCCGCGATTTGTTCAGCCGACGGTATGGGCGTGGCGTCGTAGCCCGGGACCATCGTACCCTTCTTTCCTGACTTATAGAAGGCGCTGCCGGCAGCAGCGAGGAGGGGCGGCTCAGCCCTGCCAGCCGCGGCCATCTCGGCGCGGAGCCAGGACAGTCCAAGTGCGTCCATCACCTTGAATGGCCCAATCTCCCAGCCAAACCCCCATTCGAGCGCGCGGTCAACGCTGGGCACGTCATACGCGAGCCGCGGCGATGTAAGCGCCACGTAGTGTGAGCTCTCCACAAAAAGCCGGCGCAGGAAATCGCCGTACTTCCCGCGGATGGCGCGCGCCTTTCGCACGCGTTCGGCTGCCGGCAGGCGGAGAATCTCCGACATCGTATCAGTCGTGACCTTCTTCTGCGGTTTGTATTCGAGGGTCTTCCAGTCGAGGGTATGGATCTCCTTGCCGACACGCTTGTAGAAACCGGCGCCGGACTTTTCGCCGAGCCGCCCCTGCTTCACCAGCTCCGCAACCCACTGCGGCATGGAAAAGTCCTCGCCGGTGGCCTGCGACAGTCCGCCGGTGACGTGGGCGAGCGTATCGATGCCGGACAGGTCGCCGGTGCGAAAGGTGGCGCTCTTGGCACGCGCGATCAGCGGACCGGTGAGCGTGTCCACTTCGTCGATCGAAAGGTCCAGCTCCATCATCAGCCGCATTGTCGTGGCCCAGCCGGCGATGCCCAGGCGATTGGCGACGAAACCGGGAGCATCCTTGGCGATGACGATTCCCTTGCCGAGGATGCGTTCGTGGAGGTGGCGCACGGCGGCGACCACCGCCGGCAGGGTCTGCGGAGTCGGGATGATCTCCAACAGGTGCATGTACCGCACCGGATTGAAGTAGTGCGTGCCGCAGAAATGCTGCTTGAAAGTCTCGCTGCGTCCGTGGAGGAGCACTTCCATCGGAATGCCCGAGGTGTTGCTGGAGACGATCGCGCGTGGCGCAATGGTCTCGAGTTTGGCGAACAGTTCCTGCTTGGGCGCGGGTTTTTCGAGAATGGCCTCGATGATCCAGTCGCACTCGCCGAGGAGATTCAAGTGATCGGCGGTGTTGCCGGTGGTGATGAGCGAGGCGCGGTCGGTGTCAAGGAAGGCCGCGGGGCGTGATTTGAGCGCCTTCTCAAGGCCCTTCCTGGCGGGGCCGGACCGATCCGGGGAGTTGGTGTCGTCGGAGCCGGGGATATCGAGGAGGACGACGGGCATACCGACCGATGCGGCGAGCGCCGCGATGCCAGCACCCATGATTCCGGCGCCGACGATGCCGACTTTCTTGATTCGCATGTGTTGAAGCTACAGGATTTTGCGCTGAGGAGGGTGTTACAGCGTGGACGCGGATAACGGCGGATCGAGACGGATGAACGCGGATACTGAAAAAGGGGAACAACAGCGCGGAGCCGAGCTGTCGTTCCCCCCAATCAGTAGCAGTATCCGCGTTTCTTGTGGTTCCAATCCGCGGAAATCCGCGTCCCCGCCGTAAAACTCAGTCCTGCGTAACCGCCTTCATCGCCCCGCGTGCATGCAGCTTGAACCAGTCGCGCAGGTAGAGCTGCGTGCGAATGAAGTTGCTCGGCTTGCTGCTGGTGCCGTGCCACTCGTCGTTGAAGCGCACCATCTGCGTGGGCACCTTTCGCACTTTCAGCGCTTCATAGAACTCTTCCGTCTGCGCGATCGGCGTGCGCAGGTCGTTCACGCCCGTCATCAGCATCGTCGGCGTCTTGACGTTGCCCACGTACTTGAGCGGCGAACGGTTCCAGTGCTCCGTGATGTCTTCCCACGGCATCTTCTCGAAGTTCCGGTACCAGCTCGGTCCGTCGGTGTTGCCCACGAAGCTGATCCAGTTGATCACCGGGCAATTGGCCGAGGCCGCGGCGAAACGGTCGGTGTGACCCACCGTCCACGCGGTGAGCACGCCGCCGCCCGAGCAACCGTACACGTAGAGGTTCTCCGTGTCCACGTAGCCCTTGGCCACGACTTCATCGACGCCCTTCATCAGGTCATCAAAGTCCTTGCTCGGATACGCGTTCTTGATGGCATTGCCGAACTTGCTGCCGTAGCCCGTGCTGCCGCGCGGGTTCGTGTAGAGCGTGATGTACCCGTTGGCTGCGTGCTCCTGATACGAAAAATTGAACGAACCGTTGTACATCGAGTGTGGGCCACCGTGGATGCTGAGCATCAGCGGGTATTTCTTGTTCGGGTCGAAATCGGGCGGCTTCACGATCCAGCCCTGAATCTTCATGTTGTCGAGCGATGTGTACCAGATCTCTTCCACCGTGCCGAGCTTCTTGCCGGCGAGGACGTCTCCGTTGACGTCGGTGAGTTCCTTGATACCGGTGGCAGGCGCCTTGACGTTGAGTGACACGATATCGCCCGGCTTGAGCGCGCTGCTCATGGTGCCGACGGCGAGGCCCGTGGGGTGGATATCGGTCACCGAGAGCATGTGCCTGGCGTCGGTGATCTTGCGGTGTTGGCCCGTGGTGGAAACGAAGTGCAGGTTCTGGTAGCCTTCGCTTTGCACCGTAAAGTAGATCCCGCTTCCGTCGCCCGCCCAGGTGAGGTTGGAGGGCGAGCGGTCGATGTCGAGCAGCATCTTCGATCCCGACCCGTCGATGCTCATCAGGTACATCTCGGAATCGATCCAGGTGTCCGTGCTGATATCGTAGCCCGTGTAGGCAATCCACTTGCCGTCGGGTGAGACAGCGGGACTGTTGTCGGGACCCTTCCGCGTGGTGAGCTGCTTGACCGAGCCCGAGGCGATGTCCACTGAATACACCTCGGACTCGCGCCATTCGTACTCGGCGTCCGGTACACGCGGGCCGGAGGCATACACAAGCGTCTTGCCGTCCGGGGTCCACTGGCCGGCGCCGGCGCTCCACTGTCCGCTGGTCACCTGGCGCGGCGTGCCGCCGTCGGCCGGAACCACAAAGAGGTGCTGCGTGGCATCGGCGTTGAACCCCACGCCGTCCTGCCGATAGTCCAGTGAGTTCACCACGCGCGGGGCGGCGGTCCAGTTGGCCCCACGCGGCCGGAATGCCGCTGCGGCGCCTTCGGCGCGCGGACTCGGCGTGCTGTTCGGCACCTGCGTGGTAAAGGCCAGCGTCTTGCCATCGGGCGACCAGCGCACGTTGCCGGGCGAACTCGTCAATCGCGTCACCTGCGTGACCGCACCTTCGGCGTCCATGTAGCGCGTGAAGATCTGGGCGCTGTTGTTCGGCTCACCCTGCGCGATGTACACGATGCGCGATCCGTCAGGTGACCAACTCGGCGCGGTACCATCGACGAGCTTCCGCGGCTTGGTGCCGTCCGCATTCATGATGTAGATGGACGACGCCCGGCGGTCATTCAGCTTGTCGATCCAACCGCGCGTGTAGATGACGCTCTTGCCGTCTGGAGAAAGCTGCGGGTTGGACACCGTTTCCCACTCGAGATAATCGGCCAGCGAGATGCGGTCGGACCGGCCGTTCTGTTGAGCGGGCGCAAGGGCCGGCGCCGCAGCCACGAACAGGACCAAGGTCAGGCGGGTGAACTTCACGGGGACCTCCTTCCTTATGGGGGGGCGAGCCAGACGATAATATGGAATGAGTGACTCCCCTGCCACCTGCTGTCCATCCACCTGCCGAACCGCCGCCGCCCAGCGCCCGCCGGTCGATGGCAGCGCCGATGGTGCTGGCCGCCCTTGTTGCCGGCCTTGTCGTCGGCGCACTATTGCGGTCGTCGGCCGGGTCGGATGTTGCGGCTAGCGCAGCGCGGATCGAGATTGTCGGAACCCTGTGGATCAACGCGATCCGCATGACGGTGATTCCTCTGGTAGCGGCGCTTACGATCGCTGCCGTGGCGAGTTCTGGCGATGCCGCGAAGCTCGGCAGGCTGGGAGGTTATGCCGCTCTTGTGTTTCTGGCGCTCCTCTTCGCCGGCGGCTTCTTCACCATGCTCGTGGCCCCACTCGGAATGAGCGGGCTCAACATCGCGCCGGATGTCGCCGTTCGCCTCAGGGAGTCGTTGGGCGCAACGGCAACTGCGACCCCTGTGACGATGCCATCACTCGCCCAGCGGATCGTGGACATCGTTCCCGTAAACCCCATCAAGGCTGCCGCCGACGGGGCAATCCTACCGGTGGTCGTCTTTTCCCTGGCCCTGGGACTGGCGCTCACGCGAGTTTCGGCCGAGAAGCGGGATCCGTTCATCGAGATCTGTCGCGCCATTTCGGACGCTCTGTTGGTGTTGGTCCAGTGGGTGCTCGCCCTCGCACCGATTGGCGTGTTCGCCCTCGCCCTGGCGCTCGGCACAAAAATGGGCGCGTCGTCGGCAGGTGCACTCGTGCGGTACCTCGTCACCCTCTGCGGCGCGCTCTTTTCGTTCACGCTGCTTCTCTACCCCGTGGTGGCCCTGCTCGGGCGCCTCTCACCACGGCGGTTCGCCACCGCTGCGCTACCGGCGCAGGCGGTGGCGTTCAGCGTGCGGTCGTCGCTTGCAGCGCTGCCTGCGATGATCACCGCGGTGCGCGACACTCTCCACCTGGGACCGCGGGCGAGCGGGTTCGTGCTTCCGCTCGCGGTGTCGGTGTTCCGGGTCAACGTGCCGATTGCCTGGGTGGTGGGACTGATGTTCCTCGGCAAACTGTACGGCGTGCCGCTCAGTGCGGGTTCCCTCGCCGTGTTGGTGGCGACGGCAACGCTGCTTTCGTTTAGCGTGCCGGGGCTGCCGAGCGCGTCGCTGTTTCTATTGTCACCGGTACTCGCGCAGAACGGAATCCCGGTGGAGGGCGTAGGAATCCTGATTGCGCTTGATGCCATCCCCGACATGTTCAAGACGCTGGTGAACGTCACCGCACACCTGACGAGTTCGGTTATTGTCGCGCGCCTGGATCCTGAAAGCACCTGACAGCGGAAGTCCGTCCCCCATCGACATTTTCCTGAATGACGAAGATCCCTCGCCTCGCAGTGCTGCTCGCACTCATTCTGCCGGTCGCGTCACCCTCCGCTCAGCAGCCTCCGCGCGCACAACGCACGCTGCGCGCCGCGAAGCTCACAGAAAAAATTACGCTCGATGGCTTGCTCGACGATGCCGCCTGGCGCGGCGTGCCCGTCGCCGACGGCTTCACACAAAGTGAACCGAACACGGGCCAGCCGGCGAGTGAACCCACCGAGGTGCGGGTGGCCTTCAATGCCGGCACGCTCTACATCGGTGCCTACCTGTACGATCGTGAGCCCAACCGGCTGGTCGTCAACGAGATCCGCAAGGACTTTCGGGAGGATGATCAGGACGATTTCGAGGTGATTCTCGACACCTTCCGCGACCGTCACAACGGCTACGTGTTCATCACCAATGTCGAAGGTGCCAAGCTCGACCGGCAGGTGGCTGGCGAGGGACGTGAGATCAACGGCAGCTGGGACGCCGTGTGGGAGGTGAAGACGAAGCGCGTGGCCGACGGCTGGACGCTTGAGATGGCCATCCCCTTTCGTTCGCTTCGATACGACCCGAGCGCGACGCAAACGTGGGGGATCAATTTTTCCCGGCGAATCCGGCGCAAGAACGAGGTCACCTTCTGGTCGCCGGTACCGCGCGAGTTCAACCTGGCGCGCCTGACGCTGGCCGGCGATCTCGAGGGGGTAGAGCCGGGCGGCGCATCGCGAGATATCCGAGCGAAGCCATATGCGCTGGGCCGATCGGTGCGGAGTGTTGGTGCGTCAACATTCAATACGCAGCGCGACGGCGGCGTGGACATCAAGGCCGGCCTCACGCGCGCGCTGACGCTCGATGTCACGGTCAACCCCGATTTTGCGCAGGTGGAGGCTGACGAGCTGCAGGTCAATCTCACCCAGTTCTCGCAGTTCTTCCCCGAAAAACGCGAGTTCTTCCTCGAAAACTCGGGCACGTTCTACGTCGGCGATGCGGCCCGAAACAATCGCGTGTTCACCGTACCGACGGCCGACGAAGACATGCTGCTCTTCTTCAGCCGGCGCATTGGGCTGACGCCGACGGCGCAGCCGGTGAAGATCCCGCTTGGCGCCCGCCTGACGGGCAACGCCGGCGGGTTCGGGGTTGGCGCGATGTCCATGCTGACCGATCGACTGGGGAGTACGCCGGCCAGTCTGTACAGCGCCGTGCGACTCCGGCGCAACGTCGGCAACGGTTCGGATCTGGGTGTGATCTACATGTCGCGTGAGGCCACCGATTCCACCAACGACTTCAATCGTGTCTATGGACTGGACGCGAATGTTCGATTCTATCGAAAGCTCGACTGGAACTCCTTTGCGGTGATCTCCGACAGTCCCGACCGCACCATGGGCGAGTACGCGTGGCGCACCTCGCTCAACTGGGAAGGACCGTTTCTGCACGTGAAGGCCGCGGAGATGCACATCGGTGATGGCTTCGACAACGATCTCGGGTTCTATCGCCGCACCGGTGTGCGCAAGCACTTTCTTGACGCCGGAGTTCGGCCTCGGTGGAACTGGTGGCGCGACCGCGGCGTGCGGGAAATTCACCCGCACGTGGTCTGGAACTACTACGAAGACTTCGCCGGCAATACCGTCGGCAAGAGCCTGCATAGCGGAAACAGTTGGTTCTTCAATAACGGCGGGTTCATCGAGATCTCGGTCAATCCGCGATATGAACTGCTTCGCGACTCTCTGCGCCTGAACCGCGGAAACACCAAGGCGCAGCGGCTGGCGCCCGGCGGATACCAGTGGACCGACTGGATGATTCGCGGCACCACGGATGCCAGTCGCCCGGTGTCGCTCAACTACAGCGCGGCCTGGGGCGGACTGTGGAGCGGGACCCAGAAGACGGTCAACGCCACGGTCACCATCAAGCCGACCTACAAGCTCCGCCTCGCGGTGGGTACGCAGCACTCACAGATTGCGCTCGACCGGCCGAACGATGAGTTCGCGGCCACGGTGTGGACGGCGCGGGTGAACTATTCGTTCGCCACCAACAAGTTCCTCGATGCGTTGTCGCAGTACGACATGGCGACGCGGCAGGTGAACTCGAACGTGCGATTCAACCTCATTCACCGCCCGCTCTCCGATTTGTTCATCGTATTCAACGAAAACCGGTTCACCACGTTCGATGCGCCGACTCCCGGACGAAGTGTGATTCTCAAATTCACGCAGATGATGGCGTTTTGATTCCCCGGTCCGCCGCAGTGCGGACCAGGATCCGCGGGACCCCACCACGACTGCAGAGGGTGATCTGATGCTTCGTATTCGCTTCGTTGCTGCGGTAGTCGCCGCCTGTGCGACCTTCGCTTCCACGTCGGTGATGGAGGCGCAGCGACAAACTCCCACCATCAAGCAGTTCCTCGCCCCTGGTTATCCGCAGTTCATGGTGGCGGCGAAGAAGGCCGATCGTATTGCCTGGCAGGTGTACGAGGAAGGCAAGCGCAACGTCTACTTCGCGGCAGCGCCGGATTTCCGCGCGCGGCGGCTGACGAGCTTCCTGCAGGACGACGGCATCGAGCTCACGAACGTGACCATCTCCGACGATGGTTCGGTTGTGGTCTTCGTCCGCGGGTTGAATCCCAACAATCAGGGATGGGTGGCGAACCCGACCGCCGATCCGGATGGCGCCGAGCAGGCGATCTGGGCCGTGCGTGCGACGGGCGGTCCGGCGTGGAGAGTGGCGGCTGGAGCGAATCCGATTCTCTCGCCCGATGGCCGCCACGTGTTGTTCATGCGCGAGAATCAGATCTTCCGCGCGGCCGTTTTCCAGACAGCGACGTCGAGCAAAATGGACAAGGGCGAAGAACCGTTCATTCG
>JARIET010000108.1 GCA_031127185.1 Gemmatimonadota bacterium
ACCGGCTCGTTTGAACTCGACCTTGGCCGGTTCAAGCTCGTCGCAGGCGACGCCGTGCACGTGCAGCTTGTGGCCTTCGACGCCTCGCCGAAGCGACTCTCGGGCGTTAGCCGCGAAATCACGCTCAAGGTTCCCGCCACGGACGAACAGCGCAGCGCGGCGCGTGCCGCCGCCGATTCGGCTGCTGCACGCGTGGCGGCCCTTTCCAAGGCTGTGGCGCAGCTGCAGCAGCGTACCGCCGAGGCGGCGCAGCAGCGCGATGTCCGTACCGGCGAACAGAAGCCGATGGAGTTCGACAAGGCGCAGCAGGCGCAGGCACTTGCCGCCCAGCAGAAGGACATGGCGGCGCGCATGCAGCAGATGCAGCAAGCGTCGAAGGCCCTTGAAGACCAGCTGAAGCAGGCGGGCGCGCTCGACACATCGCTCGCGCGCCAGCTGCAGCAGGCCCAGGACCTGATGCGTCAGGCGCTCACGCCCGAGATGCTGGAGGCGCTGAAAAACCTGCAGAACGCGTCGCAAAACCTCTCGGGAGAACAGGCCAAGCAGTCACTCGAGCAACTCGCCGAGCAGCAGAAGCGCATGCGCGAAGCCCTCGAGAAGAGCGCCGAGATCCTGAAGCGTGCGGCTCTCGAGGGGGCCATGCAGACGTTGAAGGACGAGGCGGCGGAGCTGGCCAAGAAGCAGCGGGCGGACAGCGGTCGTTCGCCCGAGGAGCAGAAGCGGATCGAACAGCGCACCCAACAACTGCAAAAGGATCTCGAGGCGCTGCGTGATCGGCTGGACAAGGCCAACGCGGACACGGCGGCCAGGCGCGCGGAGCAGGCGCTGGAAGAGGCCAAGAATGCAGCGCAGGCGCTTGATCGCGCGCTCGGCAACCAGCAGCAACAGCAGCAGCCCGGCCAGCAGCAGCAATCGCAACAGGGCCAGCAGGGCGCTCAGCAGCAACAACGGCAACAACAGCAGGGCGGGCAGCAGCAACAGGGTCAGCAACAGCAAGGGCAGCAGCAGCAGGGGCAGCAACAGCAAGGTCAGCAGCAACAGGGCGGGCAACAGCAGCAGGGGCAGCAGCAGGGGCAACAGCAGGGGCAACAACAACAGGGTGGCCAGCAGCAGCAAGGCCAGCAGCAGGGCCAGCAGCAACAGGGCGGCCAACAGCAAGGAGGTCAACAGAGCCAGCAGCAACAGCAGCAGCAGGCAGCCGATGCGCTGCAGCGCGCTGCTGAAGCCCTCGCCGAGGGCCGCAAGGCGCAGGTGGATCAGTGGAAGAACGAAGTGACCGGTGAAATCGACCAGTCGCTCCAGGAAATGCTTCAACTCGCGCGGCAGCAGGACGAACTCGCCCAGCGCGCACGCCGGAACCCGTCCGACCCGACGCTTCGTGCGGAGCAGGGCGCGCTCGAACAGGGAGTGGACAAGGCCGCACAGCGCCTGCAAGAAGAGGCAAAGCGTTCCGCGCTCGTTTCGCAGGGCTCCCTGCGCCAAATGTCCGAGGCGCAGCAACGCGTGTCGCAGGCGGCGAAGGAAGCCGGGGACCCGCGAACAGCAGCACAGGCGGCCAACAGCATGGCGGACGCGGCCAACGCGCTGCGGCAGGTGGGGTCGGCGCTGGCGCGGGACCGCGAACGCGCCAACAACTCGCAGTCGGCGTCGGGTTTGCCGGAGCTTCTGCAGCAGCTCCAGCAGCTGGCGCAGACGCAGGGCAACCTGAACGGCCAGATGCAAAGCCTGCTCCAGCTGGCGCAGCAGGCCCGCAACGCACAGGCGCAGCCCGAGCAGCGCGAGTCAGCCCGCGAACAGGCCCGTGACCTGAGCCGCACGCAGCGCGATGTCGCGCGGCAGCTTGCCGAGGTGGGCGACGCTGACCAGTCTGGTCGCGCCGCTGAACTGGCTCGTGAGGCGCGTCAGTTGGCGCAGGCGCTCGAACAGGGTGCCGTGGACCCGGCCGTACTCGAGCGCCAGCAGAGGCTCTTCCGGCGCATGCTCGATGCGGGTCGCACGCTCGAGAATGACAAGCAGGACGAGTCGGCCAAGCGCGAGTCGAAGCCGGGTGACCAGTCGAACCCGTTCCTTCCGCCCAATGGACCAACGGCGGGTAAGAGCGCGCTCAAGTATCGCGTGCCCGAGTGGAACGAGTTGCGCACGCTGAGCCCGGAGGAACGGAAGTTGGTGATTGACTACTTCCGGCGGCTGAACGGGGAGAAACCCTGACCTTTCTTCGCCTGACCCTGATCGCGCTGGTCGGCGTCGGGGCGGCGGCTCGGACGGCGCCGGCCCAGGCCCAGCCTACCGCCATCACTCGCGCCCTGGAGTTTGAGCAGGCGGGGAAGTGGCGCGAGGCGATCGGCGCGTGGCGCGCCGTTCTCAGCTCGGGGGAAATGGCGCAGGGCGCCTTTGGTCTCGAGCGCGCCTACTCGCAGATGGGGATGGAGGACACGCTTCGCGTGCTCGTGGACTCGCTGCTGGGCACGCAGCCGGGAAACCGGGTGCTGCGCGGAATTCAGCTGCGCACGCTGCGATCACTGGGTCGCACGCGCGAAGAGGCGGCGGCATTCGATGCGTGGATTGCTGCGGCGCCCGGTGACTTCGCACCGTACAAGGAGTACGCTGGCCAACTCCTCTCTGACTCGCGCGCGGCACTGGCAGATTCCGTGCTGCGGCGTGGCGTTGCAGCGCTTGGCGCGGCCGGTTTCACGCTCGAGCTGGCCCAACTGGAAGTGTCGCTCGGGAACTGGGGTCGCGGCGCCGCGCTCTGGCGCGAGGCCATGAAGGTCGAGCAGTACCTGGACCAGGCGGCGGTGTTTTCGCTCGGTCCGACGCCGGCGTCGTCTAGGGATTCGGTGCGCGCCGAGCTGGCACGTGTGCCTGCGGGGTCCAAGGCGGGAACCCTGCCGGGCGCAAGCGCACGAAAAGTGCACGGTACCCTGGAGATGCAGTGGGGGAACGCGCGAGAGGCCTGGCGCATCCTCGGGTCGCTGACCGTAGCCGATTCCGCGTTCGACCATTGGAGCGACTTCGCGTCTGAAGCGGAGCGACAGTCGGCGTGGATTCCCGCCCGCGACGCATTGTTGCGGATGCACGCGGCGCGACCGGCGCTGGGCGTGCAGCTGCGCGCCGCGTCGGCGGCAGTGTCCGGGGGCGAGCCGGCGACGGCGCTGCCGATCCTGGCGGCAGCGCGTTCAAGCGCCGGTGTCACAGTCGTTCGCACGCAAATTCTTCCGCTCGAAGTGCGCGCGCTGACCAATCTCGGTCGCGCGGCCGACGCGGAAGCGCTTGTCGCGCGTGAAGGGACGGGTGTGGACGCATCAACGCAACGCGGATTCGCGCGGCAAATCGCCTGGGGCTGGGTGCGCGCCGGCGAAGTGGACAAGGCGCGCCGCGCGCTGGGTGGTGCGACGGCGGACGACGATGAGGAAGTGTCGGGTTGGATCGCGCTCTTCGAAGGCGACTTCGTCAAGGCGCGCGCGGGGCTTCGCCGACCGATTGACGCCACGCCGGATGTGGTCACGGCCATGGCGATGCTCGGCCGGACACGCGCGGATTCAGGGCGGTCGGCGGGCGCGGCGTTCCACCTGCTCGCGCGTGGTGACTCGGCGGGCGCGGCGCGTCGATTCGAGCAGGCGGCCGACGAGCTCAACGACGCGGCACCGCTGCTGCTGGCGTTTGGGGCGCGGATCTGGAGCCAGAAGAAGAACGACGCGCAGGCCGTCGCGCTCTGGAGCCGGATCGTGGAGCGATTCCCGCTCGCGCCCGAGGCCGCGGAATCGGACCTGGAATGGGCCCGCACGCTTCGGCGCAAGGGAGATCGATCGGGGGCTACCGAACGGCTGGAACACCTGATTCTTTCGTATCCGAACAGCGCGCTGGTGCCGCAGGCCCGGCGCGAACTTGAAGCTCTCCGGAGTGGGGTGGCATGAAAACGTCAGTTGCGGGTTCAGGATTCAGGGTTCGGAGTTTGCGGTGGAGGGCCTGGAGTTGCGCGGCCGCGGTGGTGTGGCTTGCGGTCCCACCTCGACTCCTCGCGCAGCAACTGCTCGTTCCCATGGACGAAGCGCAGCAGAACCACCTGCGCGCATATGGGCTTGTCTTTCAGGCCCTGAAGAACGGCGATCGCGCCGAATGGTGGATCAACTATCGCGGGGGGAGTTTTCTCCTGCCTGACACGCCGGGCGCGCGGCGCAAGGCGGCGCTCGACGGCATCACCATTGCGCCGATCACGGATCCGCAGGTGGCCGTGGCCAAGCGCGAGATTGCGCAGTCAAACATGGACGCGATTCCGCTGGAAAAGGCGCCGCGTGTGGCGATCTATTCGCCACCGAAGTCACCGCCCTGGGACGACGCGGTGACCCTCGCGCTCAAGTACGCCGGGATCGAGTACACGCAGATCTGGGACGACGACATCCTGGCGCAGGATCTGTCGAAGTATGACTGGGTGCACCTGTTCCATGAAGACTTCACCGGCCAGTTCAACAAGCTCTACCTCGGGTTCCGCGACCAGCCCTGGTTCATCGAGCAGCGCGACCGGGATATGGGTACGGCGCTGAAGCACGGCTACTCCAACGTTCCCGAACTCAAGAAGGCCGTTGCGTCCCGCGTGCGCGACTTCGTGGACAAGGGCGGGTTCATCTTCGCCATGTGCGGGGCTACGGAAACGCTCGAACTCGCGATGGCATCGCAAGGCGTGGACATCGCATCGGCGTTCATGGACGGAACACCGATGGATCCCGATGCCGACGCCAAGATGGACTGGACCAAGGCCTTCGCCTTCCAGGGCGCGCGGCTGGAAATGAATCCCGGCGTCAATGCGATGAGTGACATTGACGGCCATCAAGTGAACGTGGCGTCGCGGCGGCAAAGTCTGAGCACGTTCACGCTTTTCAATTTTTCCGCCAAGTTCGATCCGGTGAACACGATGCTGGTGCAGAACCACCGCAACGTGATTCCCGATTATTTCGGCGTCACCACATCATTCACCAAGGCCCGGCTCAAGCCGGGTGTCAGTGTCCTCGCCAATGAGGAGGGGACGCCGTGGGTGAAGTACATCCATGGCGACTTCGGCAAGGGCTCGTGGACGTACCTGGGTGGTCACGATCCCGAGGATCCGCAGCACAACATTGGCGCGCCGCCCACCGACCTGGCGCAGAAACCGAATTCGCCCGGCTACCGCCTCATCCTCAACAACGTGCTCTTCCCGGCTGCAAAGAAGAAGCCGCTGAAGACCTGAGTTGACCGCTCCCATCGCCGGCGCTCGCCTCGGCGCGGCAGCCGCGCGGGCGATTCGCTCGGCGATCGTGCTCGCCGGCGGCCGTGAGGTCTGCTTTACCTGTCAGGTGGACGAAAACGGGATGGTGGTGGCCGCACGCGCCGTTGCACGCGGGGACTCAGACAGTGTCCTCGCACTTCCGGGTTTTGCGCGCCGCGGAGAGATGCTTGTCCACAACCATCCGTCGGGGCTGCTCGAGCCATCCGGCCCCGATCTGGACATTGCGCAGCGCATGCACGATGACGGCATTGGCTTCGGCATCGTGGACAACGCGGCCGAGCGCCTGTACGTCGTCGTGGAAATCCCGCGGGCCGTGGAGATCCGTCCGCTCGATCCAGACGACACGGCAGACCTCCTGGGCCCGGATGGGCCGATAGCGAAACACATGGGCCGATATGAGGACCGGCCAAGCCAGCGCGAGATGTCGGCGCGTGTGGCGCGGCTCTACTCCATGGGAGGCATCGGCCTGATCGAAGCCGGGACGGGTGTTGGCAAGTCGCTGGGCTACCTCGTGCCTGCCCTGCGCTGGGCACACACAAACGGTGAGCGCACGATTGTCAGTACCAACACGATCACACTGCAGGAACAATTGGTGGGGAAGGACCTGCCGTTTCTTGGTGAAGCGCTCGATGACCAACCCGTGCGCTACGCCCTGTTGAAGGGCTGGCGCAACTACGTCTGCCTGCAGCGCCTGGATCAGGCACGGTCCGCTGCCACATCACTCTTTGACGATGGAGCGATGGCTGACCTCGACGCGATCAGCCAGTGGGCCGAACGTACGCGGGATGGCTCGCTGGCCGACCTGCCGATGGAACCGCGTGGCGACGTCTGGGATGAGGTATCGGCCGAAGGCGATCTGTGCACGAGGCTCCGCTGTCCACATTTCAACAAATGCTTCGTGTTCGCGGCGCGGCGGACCGCCGCGCAGGCCGATGTCGTGGTTGTGAACCATCACCTCCTGATGGCGGATCTCGCGGTGCGACGCGCGTCGCAGAACTGGAGCGAAGCGGCCGTGCTGCCGTCGTACTCGCGGCTGGTGATCGACGAGGGGCATCATCTGCAGGACGCGGCGGCATCCCACTTGGCATCCACGGCATCCCGGCGGGGAATCCTTCGGCTGCTCTCCCGGCTGGAGCGCAAGGGAAGGGGCTTGTTGCCAATGCTGGAGATGCGGCTCGCGCAGTCGAGCGACCTGCTCTCCAACGCCAGCCTCGACCTCGTGCGCATCCGCCTGTACGGCACAACGGCCAGTGCTCGCCGCACGGCCGAGCGGCTCTTTGACCTGCTCGAGACCTGGATGTCCCGGCAGTCGGACTCGCAGGTGCGCCTCACCGATGCATTTGACGACGACGACGTCTGGCAGCGCGGCCTCTCGGGCGCACTCGACGATCTGTTGCGCGAACTCGACTCGCTGAGCGACGGGCTGATCCTGGTGCGCGATCGCATTGAGACGGACCAGAAGAAGGCAGAGGAACTGGCGCCCGCGCTCGGCGAGCTTCGTGGTGTGATTCGCAGACTGGAAAACGCGGGCGACGCGCTGCGCGGAGCACTCCGGCCGCAGGGCGATAGCCATGAGCGCGTGCGCTGGATCGAGGCGCGGGGTGGCGCAAATGAAGAATCGGATGCCGGTGGCCGCGAGCGCGTGCGCCACGTGGGGGTCGCCAGCGTGCCGCTCGACCTGGCGCCGATCCTCCGCGACGATCTGTTCCGGCGGGTCGAGACCTGCATCGTGACCAGCGCGACACTCGCCGTAGGCTCGGAAGGTGACGGCTTCGAGTTCATCGGCCGACGGCTTGGGCTCGACGAGGACGACGTGGAGCCGGCGACGGCCGTGCTCGACTCTCCGTTCGACTTTGCCTCGCAAGCGGTGCTGGCAATACCTACCGACGTGCCCGTGCCGGGCGCGGGCGGGGCGGGGCATGTGGAGCGCACGGTGGAGATTGCCATAGACCTGATCCGAGCGGCCCAGGGTGGCGTGTTCCTGCTATTCACGAGCCATCGTGACGTGCGCGCAGCTGCTGCGCTCCTGCGAAAGGCAGGGATCGAGCGCGATTGGGCGCTGCTCGTGCATGGGGAGGATGGTCGCGACGCCATCCTGCGCCGGTTTCGCGCGCACGGTGACGCCGTTCTGGTTGGAACGGCGTCATTCTGGGAGGGAGTCGATGTCCCCGGGCGCGCACTGCGTGGACTGGTGCTCGCGCGTATTCCATTTCGCGTCCCCACGGAGCCCATCACCGCCGCGCACTGCGAGGCGATCGAGGCCGCAGGGGGCGACGCGTTTTCGACCTACATGATCCCGCACGCCGCGCTTCGGCTGAAGCAGGGTTTTGGTCGGCTGATCAGGTCCACCACGGATCACGGCGCTGTGGTGATCTGTGATCCGCGTGTGGTGAAAAAGGGCTATGGCGCAGCCCTGCTCGCGGGCCTTCCCGCGGCACGACGCCTCGATGGGCCATGGGCCGGCATCCGCGCGCAGCTCGAGGTCTTCTATCGGTCGACCGAAACAGCGATTCGCGGGTAGATTCTACAGATGCAAAGACCTGGAAAAATCATCTGCGTCGGCCGGAACTACGCCGCCCACGCCAAGGAACTCGGCAACGACGTTCCGAAGGAACCGTTGCTGTTCTTCAAGCCCCCCACGAGTGTCATCTCGGCCGGGACGCCGATTGAACTGCCGCCCGGCTCCGGACGCGTGGATTTCGAAGGGGAAATCGGCGTGGTCATCGGCGCGACGCTGCGACGCGTCGACGAGGCCACTGCCCGGGCGGGCATCCGCAGCCTGATCGCCGCGAACGACGTTTCCTCGCGGGACTGGCAGAACAACGACGGGCAGTGGGCACGGGCCAAAGGGTGTGACACCTTCCTGCCTCTCGGGCAAGAAGCCCCCGTACCTGCCGACCTCGATGCCGTCACGGTGGTGACGCGGCACAATGGAGTCGAGAAGCAGCGTGCAACCGGCGCGGACATGGTGTTCAAGATCCCGTTCCTGCTCGCGCACATTTCGAAGTACATGACGCTTGAGCCGGGGGACCTGCTCCTGACGGGTACGCCGGCCGGCGTGGCACAGTTGGCGCCCGGCGATACGGTGGAGGTCGAGCTTGTGGGGCTCTCGTCCGTGAAAAACCCGGTAGCAGCCGGACGGTAGCGGGCTGACGATGGCCGAGCGCCGACGGATCATCTCCACGCCGGGCGAAGGGCGTGATCCAGCCCGCCGTGGGCCGGGAACCGTCGTCCTGTCATTTGTTCTGCACATTGTTGCGGTGCTGCTGCTGATCCAGCTCACGTTCATCCCGGCAGACTGGGTCGCCGACTTCCTGCGCGACAATCCGCCGACGCCGGTTGAGCGCATCGGATTCCTCCAACTGCCGCGGGGCGAAACACCGCGCGAGGCACCACGCCGGGGCGGGGACAACAGGCCGCTGTCCAACGCCCCCGCGCCTGCATCGCAGCCGCTTCCGGTGGTGCCCGTAGAGATCCCAACCGCCCTCCCTCCGATACCGACGCGCCCGCTCCGGGCATCGGCCGAGGTGGGGAACGG
>JARIET010000109.1 GCA_031127185.1 Gemmatimonadota bacterium
ATCCGTTCGGCCGGTGTCGCGAACGGAGTGTATGTGGTTGTGGCGCGTTCGGGCACGCAGCTTTCCCGTATCAGACTTTTCGTGGCCCGGACTTCGCGATGATTGTGGGCGTTGGGATAGACCTGGTGGAGATCGCGCGCGTCGAGCGCCTGCTCGATGGCAAGGGACAGCGCGCCCTCGATCGCCTCTTCCTGGCTGATGAAGTGAACTACGCCAAGGGGCGCGCACGCCCAGCGATGCACCTCGCGGCGCGCTTGGCTGCCAAGGAAGCCGCGTTCAAGGCGCTCTCAGGGTCGGATGAGGCACGGTTGATTGGCTGGCACGAGGTCGAGGTGGTGTCGCAGCCCCATCGCGCTCCTCAACTCCGCTACCATGGACGGGCCGCAGCACGGGCTGATGAACTCGGCGTCAAGCGCTCCCACCTCAGCCTGACGCACACGGACACAACCGCCGGTGCCGTCGTGGTCATCGAAACGTGACCGGACGCTGGCGCGAAACCGGCATACCCGAGTATTTTATTCCGGATATGTGGACGACTCGCCAAGTCAGGACGGTCGCGGCACTTATGGTTGCCTTGGCCGCGATGGGCGCCGCGCCGCAGGAGGCGGTGGGCAAGCGCCTTTCCGCAATTGTTGGTGTCGCCGTGGAGGAGTATGCCAAGGGCGTCACGGACGACGGAAAGCTCAAGTCGGCGTTGGAGCTCGAGGAAGCGACCGGCTTCCTGAAAGAGGCCCGGGAAGTCGCCGGGCGGCTGACGTCACCGACGGCGGCGGCCGTGCGAGTGGCGCTTGACTCGCTCTCGGCCGCAACCAGCCGCCAGGCGCGTCCCGATGTGGTTCGCGGATTCTACGATCAGTTCTCCAAGGCGCTTGGCAGCGACGGCGCCCTCGACCTGCCGACGCGGCCGGTGAGCCTGACGGCAGGAAGGGCACTCTACGAGGCGAACTGCGCGGCCTGCCATGGCCTGGTTGGAGGTGGCGGCGCCGCAACTGCCGGTGGCTTGGCGCCTCCGGCGATCGGGTCGCACGACGTCATGCGCGACGTCACCCCTGCGCTCACATATCGCATCGTCTCGGTGGGAATTCAGGGCACGGCGATGGCAGGATGGTCGGAGAAGTTGACGAGTGATCAGCGTTGGGACGTGGTGGCCTACGTAAATGCCTTGCGCAGTTCGGCCGCGGAGCGCTCGCGCGGAGAGGCGGTCCTGGCGCGGATGTGCCCCGGGTGCAGTCCCGACGCGATCCGCGCGCGCGCGTTTGGCTGGCAGGCGCAGCGCAGCGACGCCGAAATCGAGGCAATGTTGCGCGCCGGCGACGCCGAGACCGGTCTCACGGTCGGCGGGCCGGTGAGCTCGTCGGAGGTCGCGGCGATCGTAGCGGCGCTGCGGGCGAACACGGTGGTGACGTCGCAACCCGTGACCAGCACGGGTGAACTCGATGCGCGCCGCACTTCTCGCCACATCCTGCAATTGATCGACGACGCAGTCGCTGCCGCGCGCGCGGGCCGGGCCACCGACGCTTCCGACCTGGCCTTCGATGCGTACATCGCCTTTGAGCCGCTCGAGACCAACACGCGGATGCGCAACCCCGCGCTTGTTGCGCGCATGGAGCGCTCCTTCGCCGACTTTCACAGCGCGGTGAAGGCCGGAGACCTTGCGTCCTCCGAGCAGATGCGCGCTGCCATCGAGCGAGAGCTGCCGTCCGTGGTGGCCCTGGCCGTCGCCAAGTCCACGAAATGGGGGACGTTCCTCGAATCGTTTGTCATCATCCTGCGCGAGGGATTCGAGGCCATCCTGGTGCTCGGAGCCGTGGTCGCCTTCCTCATCAAGACGGGGCATCGCCGGCGTGTGCGCGAAATCTGGTTTGGCGCGCTGGCCGGCCTTGGCGCAAGCGTGGTCCTGGCGGTGCTGCTGCGCACGGTGCTGTCGACACTTCCCGCCAGCCGCGAGGTGATCGAAGGAGCGACGCTTCTCGTCGCAGTGGTGGTCCTCTTCTCGGTGAGCTACTGGCTCCTCTCCAAGGTGGAGTCCGCGCGGTGGCAGCTGTTCATCAGGGAGAAGGTGACGTCGGCGCTGTCGCACGGCGGGAGCCTTACGCTCGCATTCGTGGCCTTCCTCGCGGTGTTCCGCGAAGGCGCAGAAACGGCGCTGTTCTTCCAGGCGCTCTTCGCGCGCAGTGACACCACCGCAACGCCGGTGATGGCCGGGATCGGTGCCGGTGCGGCCACCCTGACCGTCGTCTTCTCGCTGTTCTACCGCTTTGGTGTGCGCATTCCGTTGCGCCCCTTCTTTGCGGTCACGAGTGGACTGCTCTACTGGATGGCGTTCGTGTTCGCCGGCAAGGGCATCAAGGAACTGCAGGAGGGTGGCGCCGTATCACGCACACTCCTGCCGGGGTTCCCGCACATCGAGCCACTCGGCATCTATCCCACGGTGGAGTCGCTGATGGCCCAGCTCGTGCTTGTCGGGCTGCTGCTCTTCGCGCTCTGGCGCACGTTGCGGCCGTTGCCGGCGCCAGCCGATGAGCCTCCGGCGCGGCGAACTCCATTACCGGTGGTCCCGAATGCACCAGCGGCGATCCCGCCGGAAGTCGCCGCGCGGCTCGCCGAGCTGCAGGTCACGGCGAAGCGATTGCAGGATCGTGTGGAGTCGCTCGAGCGCGAGGTCGAGCACGACGCAACGCTCCCGCGCGATCGCCCGAACTAGGCTGCGCCCGGACGTCGCCGCGCGGCCATCCAGGCCGCGCCGCCAACCAGAAAGACCAGACCGATCAGCTGCGCCATCGTAAACGCGCCGAAAAACCGGTCATCCTTCGCGCGGAACACCTCAACGATTATTCGCTCGAGGCCGGCCAGCACGCAGTAGACGCCAAACAACCAACCGGCCGCGTGCTTGTGGTCGCGCAGGCGCCAGAGCACGGCGAACATCACCATCCCCATCACCACCTCAAAAAGCTGCGTCGGATACACCGCGACGACTTCGGTCGGCGGCAGCGTCGCGAGTTCCTTCTGGCCGAACTCGGTCGAAAGGATCTGCGCCGTGGATGGCGGCGCGCCCTCGGGAAACCGCACGGCAAATCGACTGGACCACGCGCGTCCATAGTCATCGCCCACCGCCCAGCAGCCGCTACGGCCCACGGCATACGCCGCCGCCAGTGCTGGCGCACTGGCATCGCTGATCATGGTGAAGCTGATCTTCTTGAACCGCATCCAGCCGGCCGTGGCCAGGATGCCGCCGATCAGTCCGCCCCAGAAGACGAATCCCGCGCGCTCGCCCAGCGACGACACACTTCCGGTGAGGATCGCATAGTAGATCTTGCCGCCCGCAAGCCCGCCGATGACGGCAGCAATCACGATGTCGGGCATCAAATCCGCATCCTGCTTGCGCTCCGCGAGCACGGCCTGGGCAACGACCTGCGCGATGAGGAACGCGCCAAGCATCGCGATGCCGAAGCCGGTGAGCGGCAACGGCCCGAGCTGCAGTTCAAAGGGGTGGTGGATGATCGACGTCAGCGTGCTGTCCATGACGGTGAATCCTACGCGGCTGCGCCGTCCGGCACGAGGCCGGGGAGTGACATCGTGGCATATGCGTTGAGATCCGGTCCCGCCGTCTCGCCACGAGCCAGGCGGAAGAGTCCGGCTCGCGCGATCATCGCGGCGTTGTCGGTGGCGAGCCGGGGCCCAGGTGCAAACACGCGCGCGTCCGCACCGATCGCCTCAGTGGCGCACGCAGCGACACGGGCCACCAGCGCCCGATTGCAGGCAACGCCTCCGCCGAGCACAATGCGATTGCGGCCGAACGCCACGGCGGCGCGCACGCTCTTTTCCGCCAGCGTGTCGATCAGGGCGTCCTGAAACCCCCGCGCGATCCCGGCGCGTTCGGCATCGAGCGTGCCTTGACGCTCGGCCGCCCGCACGGCGTGCAGAATCGCCGTCTTGAGTCCGCTGAAGGAAAACTCGTAGTAGTCCGAATCTCCTGGCCGCTGTCCGCCGTGCAGCATGGGGCGCGCGAACCGGGGAATCGCTCCGGTGGCCGTCGCCGCCATCGCCTCGATATGGCGCCCACCGGGATACGGAAGCCCGAGCAGTTTCGCCGTCTTGTCGAATGCCTCGCCGGCGGCGTCGTCGCGCGTGGCACCAAGAAGCCGGTAGCGTCCCCAGGCGGGAACATCGAGCAGCAGGGTGTGGCCACCGCTCACCAACAGTGCCGTGAACGGCGGCGCCGCGTCCGCGTCCTCGAGCTCCGTGGCAAACAGATGCCCTTCCATATGGTGGACGCCAACCAGCGGCACAGCGAGCGACGCCGCGAGTGACTTGGCGAATGAGACGCCCACCAGCAGCGCACCGACCAGTCCCGGTGCGTTGGTCACGGCAACCGCCTCAATCTCGTCGCGGCGAATCCCGGCGTCGCTGAGTGCTTGCCGCGTCACCGGCGCTATGGCCGTCAGGTGGGCACGCGAGGCGATCTCGGGTACCACACCGCCAAACACGCGATGCACATCCTGCGAGAGAATGACCAGCGAGCGGAGGCTGCCGTGCGCGGCATCGCCCTCCACCACGGCGGCCGATGTTTCATCGCACGATGTCTCGATGCCGAGCACCCGCACGCGACGTGCGCTCAATCCTGTCGCGCAGCGGGCGCCGGTTCGGCGACCAGCTCACGCAGCAGCGCTCGCTGTTCGCTCACCGTCCACGACGAACCAATCAGCCGTCGGCGCACCACGCCACTCCGGTCAATCAGGAACGTCTCCGGCACTCCGGTGGTCTGGTAGTCATCGCGGATTTTCCCCGATTCGTCATAGACGATCTCGAACGTGAGCTGCATTTCCCGGCGAAATTCGCGAATGGCATCGGCCATCCCCGGGTTGTCGATGCTCACCGCCACGACCATCAACCCGTCCGCGCCGAGTTCCTTGTGGAGGGTCTCAATCCGCGGCATCTCCTCGCGGCAGGGGCCGCACCAGGTGGCCCAGATGTTGAGCAGGATCGGCTTGCCGCGGTACGATGCGATCCCGCGTACTTCGGGCAATCCGGCGCCTGAATCCGGGATGGTATGCGCCGTGAAATCCGGAGCCACCGATCCGGGCACGATAGGCCCTCCGGTGCCGCCGCTCATGGCGCCGAACGCAAGCAAACCAACGAGCGCGACTGTCACGCCGCCCACAACGATCCATTGCCGACTGGAACTCATGCCTGCTCCGCGCAAAGCGCGCGCAGCGCACGAATCTCGGCGGCCGGATCCGCCGCCATGAACACCGCATTGCCGGCAACGAACGTATCCGCGCCGGCGCGCCAGCACGCCTGAATCGTGTCTCGCGTCACGCCGCCGTCCACTTCAAGCAGCGCATTGCTTCTCGCGTCGCTGAGCATGGCTCGCGCGCGAGAAATCTTGCCAAGGCTCGCCGGGATGAACTTCTGCCCACCGAAGCCGGGATTCACCGACATGATCAGCAGAAGGTCGAGTTCAGCGGCCACGTCGCGCAGCGCCTCGACCGGCGTGGCGGGATTCATCACGGCGCCGGCCATGCACCCGAGTTCGCGAATGCGTGCCAGATGGCGATGCAGGTGGGGTGCCGCTTCGACGTGAATGGTCAGGACGGATGCGCCTGCCTTCGCGAACGAATCGACGTACTTCTCCGGCTCCACCACCATCAGGTGCACATCAAGCGGGAGCGTGGTCAGCCGCTTGCACGTTTCGATCACCTTGACGCCGAACGAAAGATTCGGGACGAACACACCGTCCATCACGTCCACGTGCAGCCAATCGGCGCCGCCCGCTTCGATCACGGCGAGCTGTTCGGCGAGGCGCCCGAAATCGGCCGCGAGCAGGGACGGCGCGATCTTCACGCGAGGTGTGGGAACGACCGGGTTCACGAGACCCTCCGGCGGAGGCGCGCGGCAAAGGCGCCATCGGCGCCGTGGAGATGGGGGAGCACCCGCAGGCGCCCGGCGTCGAGCACCGCATCCGGCACGGTTCCTTCCGGCGGTGGCTCGAGCGAGAAGTCGGGATGCTCGGCGAGAAACGACTCCACCTGCGCGTCGTTTTCTTCTGCTTCCATTGAACACGTGCTGTACACGAGAAGTCCGCCGGGTGCCACAACGGTCGCGGCGGTCTTGAGGAGTGCGCGCTGCACGGCACTCATCACGGCGAGATCGCTGGGCTTCAGTCGCCAGCGCATGTCTGGATGACGGCGAAACGTGCCCGTGCCCGTGCACGGTGCGTCGAGCAACACGCCGTCCATCGGCGCAAGGGCAGGAAAGCGGGCATCAGCCACGAGCGCCGTGACGTTCTTCAGGTCGAGGCGTGAGATGGATTCGCGTACCCGAGCCAGGCGGGCGACGGACGCATCGGATGCGACAACCAGCCGCGCATCGCGCGCCAGTTCAAACGCCTTGCCGCCGGGTGCGGCGCACAGGTCCGCGACCACGCTCCCGGTCGGGAACGCGGCGTAGCGTGTGACCATCGTGGCAGCTGGGTCCTGCACAAAGCAGAGCCCTTGCTGGAACGCGCCGACTGAGGTCAGCGCCACACCGTGCTGGACACCGAGACTGCCTGGGTCAAGCGCCGGTTCGAAAGTGGCGACGCCGGCCTCGTCGAGCATGGCCTCGAGCTGTTCGCGCACGATGCCGACCGGCCGGAGTATGGTGTGTGCTTCACGGTTGTTCGCCTCGAGCAGGCGTCGGGTGGCATCTGCCCCCCACCGCGCGAGCCAACGCGCGACAATCCAGCGCGGATGCGAATGCGCCAGCGCCAGTGCATCGAGCGGGTCGGCGGGTGTGCCGGGCTCGAGCGAGTCGCGTTCGCGGTCCAGGCGGCGCAGCACAGCGTTCGCCAGCCGGCTCGCCCCGTCGCCGTGCGAGACCTTGACCTGCTCGACTGTCTGTGCGATGGCCGCGTAGGCCGGCACGCTGTCCATGGCGACCAACTGGTAAGCTCCGATGCGGAGCAGGTCTCGGACGTCGAGGTGAAGCCGCTGCAGTCCGCCGCGCACACGGCTTTCTAGCACGGCGTCCAGCCAGGCACGTCGCCGGAGGGAGCCAAAGCAGAGTTCATGGAGCCAGCGCCGGTCGCGTGCGTCGAGCCCGCGTGCAGCTGAGTCGAGCGCCGCGTCCAGCATGGTGCCGGCGCGGAGATCGGCCATCACCCGCGACGCGGCGATGCGTGCCGGGGTGATGGCCACCCGGGAGCCGACGGCGGCGCGCGTCTCGAGCTGGGCCATATTGATGGAAGATAAGGGCCTGAGGCGCACCGAACTTCGCGCCGTGTGGAGACCAACCGCAGGAAATCCCGACGCGTACTCACGTGCCCGAACAAAGGCCGTAACGACCAAACTACCTTTGGTCGTTACCGCGCGGTGACTCGAACCGTCTTGTCCTGTGCAGGAAAGCAGGCTCCGGGACCTACCCGGGCGGTCTGCAGTTTCCGCTATTGCGCGTTGCCCGCCGCCCTTCGGGGCGCGATATTCGACACCCCACGGACGACCTTTTTTCGCACGGAGTCCTGATGCTCGGTCGCACTCGGTTTTCACGACGTTCCGCAATCGCCTGCACGGCGCTGGCCCTCGCGGGGGCAGCCTGCAATCGCGATAGCGCGACGACCGGCCCGTCCGGATCGACCTCAAAAGATTTTGCGGCCAACCTGCGGCTCGTCTCTGGCGACCAGCAGCTCGGCGCGATGGGTTCGGCCCTTACGCAACCGATCGTGGTGAAGGTGGTGGACGCCGGTGGCCAGCCGGTCACGGGTGCTGCGGTGACCTTCAGTGTGCGTGCCGGTGGGGGCTCGATCAACCCGGCCGCGAACGTTTCGGATGCAAACGGCCTCGTGTCTTCGACGTGGACCATGGGCACCTCGCTCGGCGAGAACAAGGCGGTTGCGCTCCTCACGAATCAGTTCCTGCTGGATAGTGCGGTGTTCAAGGCGACGGCGACAACGGGTCCGGCCAGCGCGCTCTCGCTGGTCAGCGGGAACAACCAGACCATCCAGGCCAGCCGTGCGCTGCCGTTGCCGCTGTCCGTTCGCGTGCGCGACGCATTCGGCAACAGCCTCTCCGGCGTGCGGGTGACGTGGACGCCGGCCGCATCAAACGGCACCGTCACGGTAGCGGTGGATACGACGGCTGCCGACGGAACCGCCAATGCGAATTGGACACTTGGCAACACCGCCACGACACAGTCACTCAATGCGACCGTTACGGGTATTGCGACGCCGGTGGCGTTCACGGCAGTGGCGACTCCAGATACGGGCCGGATCTTCACCGTAACCGCAACGCCGCCAGCGACTGCATCGGCGTCTTCGCTCCTTGGCGACATCACTGTCCGGGTGACCGACCAGTACGGCAACAATGTTTCTGGCGCGGCGATCACCTGGAACGATCAGATCGTCGGCGGTGGCTCCCTGAGTGCCATTACTGGCACGACGTCGGCTACCGGTGCCGCAACAACGACGTGGACGCTCGGCCGTCGGCTCGGCACGCAGTCAGTTCGCGCCAAGCTCACGGGGCGCAGCGAAACCGTCAGCGTCTCGGCCACCAGTACTGTCGGCTTCTCTGATGTGATCGCCGGGAACACCATGGCCTGCGGTATTTCCGCGGCTGTGAACTCCGTGTACTGCTGGGGTGCGGGAAACGACGGTCAGCTTGGGATGGGGGGGTTCGGGAGTTCCACGCAACCGACGATGGCCGTCACGCAGGCGGGGGATACCGCGTCGGGCCTCATCCTGAACGCGCGGCAGGTGGCCGGCGGCCGAAATGGATTTTGCGCCCTGACTTTTGCCCGCACGCT
>JARIET010000110.1 GCA_031127185.1 Gemmatimonadota bacterium
GTAGTCGGCTTCCCGCAAACCGCGGACTGCAAACCGCAGACTCGCCGTTGCAGTTCAAAACGAAACCCTGCCCAACCGCGACGTGGTGATGGTATCCGCCCTCCGGCCGCGGCTTACCACAATTCGCGTGTTTGCTGCTCCGTAACCCAGCCCCGTTGGCGCGTAGGTGATGGAGTCGCGCGTGACCATGACGGCCACGCCGCGGCTGGCGACGAGGTTGCGGCGAAAGACCGTGTCCGCGCCTGCGATCACCGCGAGTTCACCGTTTGGGTGCAGCACAAAGCTTGCGAAGTCCCCACGCGTGGCCGCCGCATTGCGGGCGGCCCACAGCCCGAGCACCACGTCCTGGCGTGCGCCGAGGACCTTCATCCGGTCCGTCATTGTCACGATGCTGGGAATGGCGATCGCGGTGACAACGCCCATCATCGCCAGCGTGAGGACAAGTTCAACGAGCGTGCTGCCTGTGTGCGTAGCCCGGTAGTTCACGACCGCTCCCGGTGGGGTTGGGCGTGAAGTACGTTCCCGCACTTCGCACTGCGTCACCGTGGCATTGCACGCGCCATCATTTCATCGCCAAGTCCAACCACGTCTCGTGTTGTCAGGAGCCCGTCATGCGTCGTCGTCTTCGCACGTTCATCGCATTTGTGACCGTTGTCGGCGGCAGCTCGAGCTGCGCCACGCCGAACTCGCTGGCCGCCCTGAATGACCAGATCAATCAGGCCGCCGACATGATGAACAACCTGCAAATGAACATGGCCACGATCCAGGGTTCGCTCGATTCGCTCACGCTGGTGGTGCAGAAACAGGACACCACGATCGCGCGCCTGGCGAACGCGGCCGGCATACCGATCGCGAAATGATGATGGCGACGCTGCTGACCTTTCTCGCGCTGGGCGATTCGTACACCATCGGCGAGCGCGTGTCGGCGGCCGAGCGCTGGCCGGTGCAACTGGCCACCGCGTTGCGTGCCGCAGGCGTGGAGCTGGGCGAGCCGCGCATCGTGGCCAAGACCGGATGGACGACAGACGAACTTTCAACGGCGATTGCAGTCGAGCGCATCACCGGGACATTCGATTTCGTGTCGCTGCTGATCGGTGTCAACAATCAGTATCGCGGGCGGAGCGCGAGTGAGTATCGCGAACAGTTTCGTGCGCTCCTGACTCAAGCCGTCGGATTCGCCGGGGGTCGCGCGGGGCGTGTGCTGGTGCTCTCGATTCCGGATTGGGGAGTGATGCCCTTTGCGGAAGGCCGCGATCGTGCGAAAGTCGCAGCCGAGATCGATCAGTTCAACTCGATCGCAAAGGATGAGGCCACTCGCGCTGGGGCACTGTGGGTGGACATCACGCCGACTTCGCGCGCCATGAAGCCGGGCTGGGCCGCCGCCGACGGACTGCACCCGTCGGGAGCACAGTACGCGGCGTGGGCCGCGCTGGCGCTACCGACGGCTAGGGCGGCCCTCGCCCGGTAACGGGCGCGTCAACGAACTACTGTGTGCGCCCGACGCGCAGGTAGTCCAGCGCCAGGCTCGACATGATCCGTACGCCGATGGGGAGCGCAGCGTCGTCGCCCACAAAGAGCGGCGAGTGGTTGGAGGGGGCGGTCTGCCAGTCGATGCCCCGGGGCGTGACATTGAGGTTCACGAATGCGCCGGGGGCCCGCGCCGCGAAGCGGGAAAAATCTTCGCCGGCGAGTCCGGGCGGTCGTACGCGAAACATTCCCGCGCCGGCGACGCGTTGCAGGGTGGGTGTCATCCGCTGAGCGAGCGACGAGTCATTCATTGTCACGTCATAGCCGCGGGTGATGGTGACCTCCGCCGTTGCGCCTGCCGACTGTGCGATGCCTTCTGCCGTGCGTTTGATCCGCTCATGAATGAGCATACGCATGGATTCGTCATAGGTGCGAATCGTGCCAATCATCCAGACCGTGTCGGGAATGATGTTCTCGCGGAGGCCGCCCTGGAACGCACCGACGGTGACGACTGCCGGGGCAGTCGTGAGGTTGATCTGGCGACTCACGATGGTCTGCAGGCCGAGCACGATCTGCGAGCCGACGACGATCGGATCCACGCCGTTCGATGGAAAGGCGCCGTGGGTCTGCCTGCCACGGACAATGATCCGGAGCTGGTCGGCAGCGGCCGAGGTGGGTCCCGAGCGCATGGAAACCGTTCCAAACTCACCCGTGCCCACGTGGAGACCGAACACAGCATCAACCCTGGGATTATCCATCGCGCCGGCGGCGATCATTGGACCGGCACCACCGGAGGGCGGATCCTCTTCGGCCGGCTGGAACAGAAAAACTACAGTGCCGGCGATCTGCGCCTTGAGCCCGACCAGCAGTTCAGCCGTGCCCATGAGCATGGCGGTATGCATGTCGTGCCCGCAGGCGTGCATCACGCCAGTCTCGACGCCGTTGTACACCGTGCGAACGACCGACTTGTACGGCACGTTGGCGAGCTCGGCCACCGGGAGCGCGTCCATATCGGCGCGAAGCGCGACCACGGGGCCCGGTTTGTCGCCCTTGAGCACGCCCACGACGCCATTCCCACCGACGCCGGTGCGCACTTCGATACCGAGGGCGCGCAAATGGTCGGCGACCAGTTTGGCCGTGCGCACCTCCTGACCCGAGAGTTCAGGATTGCGGTGAATGTCGTGGCGCCAGGCCGTGACTTTCGCGATGAGCGCCGCGGCGCGGCGGTCCACTTCCGCGGCAAGCGGATCAGTGCCCTGCGCGGAGCTGCGTGATACGGCGGAGAGCAGGAGGGCGAGTGCGGCGAGTGTGCGATGGCGGGTCATGGTCAGTTGGGTCTGGTGAGAGCGGTACACTACCGCCGCCGGTGTGGCGGCGCCACTGGTATCTTTCCCCTATGCGATTTGCGATCGAATTCTGCGTCGTTTGACACTACGAACCACGGGCTGCCGGTCTGGCGGCCGCGCTTCGCGAGCGGTTTCCGGGTGCCGATATTGAACTTGTGCCGTCGAGCGGCGGGCGTTTTGAAGTTTCGCTGGACGGCCAGCCGGTATTCGAGAAATCCAGGCTTGGGCGTCATGCACGCCCCGGCGAGATCCTCGCACTCATTACCGAACGAACCGAAAAGCAGTAGCCGAGTGACGATGTTCATCCCCACCGGGGCCTGAGCGATGCGGATTGCGATTTCCACCGGCGGCGGCGACGCGCCCGGACTCAACGCGGTGATTCGCGCGGCGGTGCTCTCCGCTCTTGACCGTGGCTGGCACGTGCTCGGTATCCGAAAGGGCTATGCCGGGCTCCTTGGCGACGACGACGTGGTGCCGCTCTCGCGCGACAGCGTTCGCGGCATTGGCCACCTTGGCGGAACGATCCTGCGCACCACGAATCGTGGGAATCCTTTCGCCTATCCGGTGAAGCAGGCCGACGGATCGTTCAAGGAAGTGGACCGGTCGGATGAACTGATCGAGAACGCGCGCAACCTCGGCATCAATGCCGTCATCGCGATTGGCGGCGACGGTTCGCTGAACATCGCGGATAAGCTCTGGCAGAAGGGGCTGCGCGTGGTGGGCGTGCCGAAAACGATCGACAACGATGTGAGTGGAACCATCACGACCTTTGGTTTCGACACCGCCGTGTCGACTGCCATGGAAGCGATCGACAAGCTCCACACAACGGCGGAAAGCCACGACCGCGTGATCGTGATGGAGGTCATGGGTCGCCATGCCGGCTTCATCGCCCTTCACTCCGGGCTCTCAGGAGCAGCGCACGTGATCCTGATTCCCGAGATCCCGTACGATATCGAAAAAGTCAGTGCGGCGATCATGGCGCGTGAGGCGCGCGGTCGGCACTTCGACATTGTCGTCGTGGCCGAGGGCGCGATGCCGGTGGGTGGCATGGAATCCACGCTGGGCGCATCGCTGCCTGGGCAGGACCGTCGCATTGGCGGAATCGGCGAGCGAGTGGCCTTCCAGATCCAGCAGCGCACGGGGAAAGAGTGTCGGTCAATGGTGCTCGGCCACCTGCAGCGGGGCGGGATGCCCACAGGGTATGACCGGTTGCTTGCGGCGCGGTTCGGAGGCGCTGCCGTCGAGGCGGTCGACGACGGAAAGTGGGGTCAGATGGTGGCCCTGCACTCGCCGAACATCGTGACAATTCCCATCGCCGACGCGCTCAAGGAGCCGAGGCGCGTGGACCCCAACCACGACATTGTCCGGACCGCACGACGCACGGGAATCAGCTTCGGGGACTAGCAAACCGGGCGAACGAACCCGGCGCCGTTAGGAGGGTAGTAACGGATCTGAGGGGCAATCGTTATGATTGTGACCGCCCCGTCTGTGTCGGCGGTGGTTCGGGGTGCATTCGGCAGCGTTTGGAGGTTCAAGTTGGTTCGTGGCAACGTGATGGCGGCTGTTACCGCCGTGCTTGTGATGGCGCCCGCAGCAATGGCGCAGGACAAGCCGAAGGTGATCAAGCCAGCAGACATTCCAGAGTCGGCATTTCCCCCTGCGGGGATGTGCCGTGTTTGGCTTGCCGACGTCGCCGAGCGCCAACAGCCCGCGCCCACCGACTGTGCCACGGCGATTCGCACCATGCCGCGCGACGCGACGGTGCTCTTTGGCGACCTGAAGCGCGGCGCCACGCTGACGACACCGTCGCTGAGCCTTCGTGCGGGACTCAACGCCGTTGACGACCCCCGTACACGGGCACGCGGGCTCCGCTCGCCGCTGAACGAACCACGCGCAAGCCAGCAGATCCGCGGCAACATGACGCCGACGCAGGCCGCCGCTGCGGCGGCTGCCGCCAGCGCGCGCACGGCGGCGGGCGCCGGTGTGACGGCGTTGAAGGCGCCTGAGACCAAGGCCGCTATCGTAAAGCCGCCGGAGCCGCCGCCGCAGCACTAGTTTTTCGGGCGTGGGGTTCGCAGCAGCAACAACACAACACCCAAACGCCGAGTCGTCGCTGCTCCGCAGCGTTCGCGATCCATACCTCCCCCCAGACCACGACGCATTCGTTGCGGCGGGGGCTACGCGCCGCATCATCGTCATCGCGCCCACGCGCGCGGCCTGCGAGACGATCGAGCTGGCATTTGGGCTCAACATCGAGACGGTACTCTGGCGTGAACGAGGCGCCGAACTCACCGCATACGCCGAGCGTTTTCGTGCCGAAGACCTGAAATGGACGCCTGGTACGCCACGTCAGGGGTTTGGCATTGTGGCCGGCACGGGCACCGGGAAAACGCTTTCCGTGCGGCCGATGGCTGAGGTGCTGTTGGGAGTTGGAAGTTCAGAGTTCAGAGACTCCGTTCAGAGTTTGGAGTCGGGAGTTGAGCGCGCACCCGGGCTGCGCGTGGGTGTCATAAACCGCGAGCGCGAGGCGACTCCCGAGTCGCCAACGTGGAATGTGGTGATCGTCACCACCGGAATCGCGCGGCGCTGGTTTCAGGACGGCGACATTCGCCCGCAGGACACGCTGGTGGTGGACGAGATTCACCAGACGAGCGCCGAACTGGAACTCTGCCTCGCACTCGGCAAGCGCGTGGGCTGTCGCTTCATCTGGCTCTCGGCCACGGTGGACCCGCGATTCTATTCGCGGTACCTCGATTCCGCCGGCGTGGTGGAGAGCAGCGCGTTCGATCCCGCAAAGGCGGCGGAAGTCGAAGTCATTCACAAGAATCCGTTCAGTTTTCTCGACGAGAAATTCCTGCAGCGTGTGATGCGCGAGCAACGCGGCGTGGGCGTGTTTCTTCCGACGCGGGCCGGGGTCGAAGAGGCAGCCGCGAATGTGCAGGCGCGGTTTCCACGCATCACCTCACAGTTCTATCACGGCGGCGAGCCCATCCGCGTGATTCGACCCTTCCTCGACGGCACCATCAACAAGCCCTATGTGCTGGCGATGACGGCGGCGGGGCAGAGTGCGCTCAATGTGAAAGGGCTCGACACGGTCGTCATTGACGACACGCGATTCGCGAATCTCGTGGAGAACGGACGCAACGTGCTGACGAAGGTGCACCTGGGCGCGAACGAGATTCTGCAGATGGCGGGGCGCGTGCACGGGCGGGTGGCGGGCGGCCGCGTGTTCATTCTCTCCGATCGCGACATCGAGTTTAGCGCGCTGCGCCCTACGGAGCCGGAGTTTCAGCTCGCCGGCGACAGCCAGCGTGTGGCGCTCACGTGCGCGGCGCTCGGCGTGCGCGCGGACGAGCTCGAGCTACCAGTGCCGCTGGACAAGCTGAGTTATCGCAAGGCGCTCGGACTGCTGGAGTCGCGCGGAATAGTCGAGAACGGCAAGCTCACGACGTACGGCAAGTCAGTTGAGGCAATGCCCGTGGACCGGCCCTGGGCCGAGTTGCTGGTGCATTGCGACGATGTGCTGCTGCCCTATGTGGCCGTGATGGCGGGGATCGAGTCGCTGCACCGCATGACGCGCGAAGATCGTGATCTGGCGGGGCTGCTGGTGCGCGGCAGCGACAACCTCACGGCGTACAACGTGTATGCCGAGGCGTTCGCGAAGTGCGGGTACGTGGGAGAGGTGTACGGGCTCTCGCGGCACCTGTTTGATGAGAGCATCGAGGTGTGGGCCGAGCGGCGCGGCGTGCTGGTGAAATCGATGGAGGACGCGGCGCTGGCGATGGCGAGCATCTATCGCGCGGTGCGGCTGCCGCTGCCGACCGTGATGCCGATTGTGACTGACGCGATTGAACGGAAGTTCGTGGAGTTACTGGCGCAGCTGCAGCCGTTCGATCTCGTGATTGACGAGCTGACGGCGGATGGGCAGGAGGCGCGGGTCTCCAAGACGAGCGTGGCTGGAAGCTGGGGGCCGATCTCGGGAACGCTGCGCTACTTCGCCGACAAGTTCGGCGTGCCGCGCGCGGCGATCGAGGGGACGAACGTGCCGGTGTCGCTGGTGCGGAAGTATTCGACAGCGACGAAACCGACGCTGGTGTTCGACGGGCGGCACAAGCAGGCACCGCTCGCGATTGAGCGGCGGGTCAGCTACTTCGGCTTCGAGCTGGAGCGCGAGCGCGAGGCGGTGCACGAGTTTCCGCCGGGCCAGGAGGCGGAGGCGCGCGCGGTGCTCGCGTCCGCGCTCGCCCGCGCCGAAGCCAGGCATCCGGCGGTTCCGCGCAACCAGCAGCAGATCGAGCAGGTACGCGAGGCGTGGCGGCGGAGTGGCGGTAAGACGGCGAAGCTCGGCTTAGCAGAGTTGACGGCGTGGTACCTGGCGCAACTCAAGGACGCGCGGTCACTGCACGATTTTCGTGCGGCGCCGCTGCGGTTCAGTGCGGATGAGTTTGTGCCGGCTGCGGAGCGGCACCGGCTGTCGGAACTACCCGGCGCGGCGGAGGTTCGCGGGCGGCACTGCCCGATGCACTACGAGGTGGACGAAGTGGAGGGCGGGCTGCGCGGCGTGGTGCGGCTCGTGATGCCGGAGAAGATTGCGCGAGGGCTCGTGGCGGAGGAACTGCCGGAGTTCGACCGACCGCTGCGGTTTACCGTGACGCGCGGCGGTCGAGGCTCGGTGAAGGCAGAGTCACTCGACGAGTTGCATGACGCGCTGCAGCGGCCGTACACGGATGAAGAGGCCGAGAGTGCGCGGCGCGGGTTGAGCGCGCGTGATTCGCGTGGCGGGCGGGATTCACGCCGAGGGCGTGACGACCGCGGTGGACGCGACGCACGCGGTGGCCGAGACGATCATGCTGGGCGCGGCGGTCGTGGCGGCGATGATCGGCGCGGCGGGCCGGGCTCGCACCGGCCGGGGAGTCCGGCGGGGAGAGGGAAGCGAAGGGGGCGGGGTTAGCCACCGTACTGCCCTTGGACCGAAATTCAGGGTCGCGTGAGTCCCAACCGGCCGCATTATCATTCGTCAATGGACGCCCGCCCGCTTCTTGAACTCGTCGCGCGGCTTCTCGCCAAGCACAAGCTCGACGTCGTGCTGATCGGCAATGCTGCGGCCGCATTGCACGGATCACCCGTTACCACGCTCGACATCGACTTCATGTTCCGCAAGACGCCGGCGAACCTGAAAAAACTGCGCGCCATTGCAGATGATCTCGATGCCGTGGTGATGCGGCCGTACTACCCGGCATCGGACCTCTTTCGCATCGTTCGGGATCGCGATTCGCTGCAGCTGGACTTTATGGCGAAGGTAGACGGCGTCCGTTCATTTGAGTCGCTTCGATCCAAGGCGATCACGGTCGTATTTGCCGAGCGCGGAATCCGCGTTGCTGCGCTGGCCGACATCATCAAGAGCAAACAGGCCGCAGGGCGTCCGCAGGACTACGCCGTGCTGCCGGTACTCAAACGGACGCTTCGTGAAACCCGCCGCGCGTAAGCCTCAGAAGCGCGTCGGCGCGCTGCGTCGCGAGTCAGATCGTGCGTTGGTTGAGCAGATTCGTCGGCTGCTGGCGCTGCCGATGGCCAAACGGACGGGATTTTTGCGGAAACGGCTCCCGGGTGGCGGATCGGCCTTGTAGCCGGGCGTCACTCGACGGATCGGTTCAACGTTGCCGCCGTGCCGCATCAGGCCCAAATTCCCGTCTTCTGCTGATTAACCCCTCCGACCGGGTATACGCGTGCGCCAGATATTAGACAGCGCGCTTGGCGACAGTTACCGGGTTCTCCGCGAGATTGGCGGCGGCGGAATGAGTCACGTGTTCGAGGCGGAAGAAGTCGCGCTCGGGCGACGCGTGGTGGTAAAGGTGCTACCACCTGAGCTGACAGCAGAAATTGAGGCGGATCGGTTCCGGCAAGAGGTACAGCTGGTGGCAGGCTTCCAGCACCCCCACATC